>CANGSD010000027.1 GCA_947455875.1 Comamonadaceae bacterium | reverse complement strand
GGACGCTGGCGGGCAATGGCCGGATCGAGCTGACGCACCGCGCCGGCGGCCGCATTGCGCGGGTTGACGAAGGTCTTCTCGTGCTTGGCGCCCTGCGCGATCTTCTCGCGTTGCAATTCATTGAGCCGCTCGAAATCGTCACGGCGCATATAGACCTCGCCGCGCACCTCCAGCACCGGCGGCGCGTCAGCCGGCAGGCGCAAGGGAATCTGGCCGATCGTACGAATGTTCTGGGTGACATCCTCCCCCACTTCGCCATCACCGCGCGTGGCGGCCTGCACCAGGGTGCCCGCCTCATAGCGCAGGTTGAGGGCCAGTCCGTCGAACTTCAGTTCGGCCACGTACTCCACGGGGGGCGCGTCGGCGGCGAGGGCCAGCTCGCGGCGCACACGCGCGTCGAAATTGCGCGCGCCGCTGGCTTCGATATCGGTCTCGGTGCGGATCGACAGCATGGGCACGGTGTGCCGCACCTTGGCGAATCCTTCGAGCAGCTTGCCGCCTACACGCTGGGTGGGTGAATCGGGCGTGAGTAGCGCCGGGTACTGGGTCTCCAGGACCTGCAGCTCCTGAAACAGTCGGTCGTATTCCGCGTCCGGGATCTCGGGCGCATCCAGCACGTAGTAGCGGTGGGCGTGGTGATGCAGCTGCGCGCGCAGTGCATCGGCCCGCTCGCGCAGGGCGTTCGGCACGGTCATGAGAACAGGCGACGTGCCAGGGCGGAGCCAGCGGACAGCTCGCGCGCGTCGAGCGAGTCGTAACGCGAGGTGAGCTCGGCCCCGATCGCATCGAGCACGTCCTCGCGGATCGGCTGGCCGCGGTCGTCGCTGATGATGCCGTCCATGGATTGCGCCAACACCGCAGCAGCCTCGCGCATGCGCTCGAAAGGACGCTCTTCGCGCGGCACCTGGGGCACGTCGATGGTGAGCGTGAATTCAAGCAAGGCCGCCTGCGTCGGGTCATCGGCCAATGCCGCCTGCGTGTCAAACGACAGGCTCATGATCGGCAGGGCCCCGACGGTGCTGGCCGGCAGCACCAGGCGCCCGGGCAGCGCGCCGGCCACAAAGCCCAAACGCGAGGCATGCTGGTGCATATAGCCGGGGCTCCAGGCCACCAGGCGGGCGCGCAGGGTCAGGCTCAATTGCGCGTCGCGTGCACTGGCGAATTGATCGAGCTCGCGGGCGCGTGCCACTTCATCACGCATGTCGGGAAAGTCGGCGGTGCCGTTGACGGCATCGGCGAAGGCCTGGGCCTTGACGACGAACTCCGAGAACTCGATCTCGTTGAGCGCGCCGGTGCGATTGGCCAGTTGCACACCGGCCTGGAAGGCGGTGTAGCGCTGGCCGGCCTGCGGCATTTCCCATTGGCCCGTAGCCTCGTTCTGGCCCTCCACCGCAAAGGGCTTGCTGCCCACACGGCGGGTCGGTGGCAGGGCCGCGAGGGCGGCATCCCCCGAGACAGCGGGTCCATCGAGCACGATCGAGGCGATCGAATCGACCAGGGCATCCAACGGCGGCTTGCGCTCAGGCACCGGTACCGGACCCAGCGGCGAGTCGTCAATCAGGGGTGCGGACGCGTCGCTCTCGGAATCGTCGCTGGGCTCGCGCGTCGAATCGAGGCCCTCGTGCGGCTCGAACGCATCGGGCGGATCCACACGATCGCGGCGAAGGTGGTCGGGATCCGGATCGACCTGCGGGTCGTCGCGTGTGGGCTCGGGTGCACGCGGCGCCTGCTCGGGCTGGCGCGGCGTGTGGCGACGATTGGTCCAAGCGCTCCAGGCCACCAGGGCGGCCAGGGTGGTGCCGCCCAGGATCGCCAAGCCGACGGTCAAGCTGCTCATGTCCGGCCGTCTTGGGATCAGGCTTGTGCCATCGAGACGGCGGACTCCATGTCCACGGCCACGATGCGAGACACGCCCTGCTCCTGCATGGTCACGCCAATCAGTTGTTCGGCCATCTCCATCGCGATCTTGTTGTGGCTGATGAAGAGGAACTGCGTGCCTTTGCTCATGGTGGTGACCAGCTTGGCATAGCGCTCGGTGTTGGCGTCGTCCAGCGGTGCGTCCACCTCGTCGAGCAAGCAGAAAGGCGCGGGATTGAGCTGGAAGATGGCAAACACCAGCGCGATGGCCGTGAGGGCCTTCTCCCCGCCTGAGAGCAGGTGGATGGTCTGGTTCTTCTTGCCCGGGGGCTGGGCCATCACCTGCACGCCGGCGTCCAGGATTTCCTCGCCGGTCATGACCAGGCGCGCATTGCCGCCGCCAAACAGCTCGGGGAACATGCGGCCGAAGTGTTCGTTGACGGCCTTGAAGGTGCCACCAAGAAGCTCGCGGGTCTCGCCGTCGATCTTGCGGATCGCGTCTTCCAGCGTGGTGATGGCTTCGTTCAGGTCGGCCGACTGCGCATCGAGGAACTGCTTGCGCTCGCGCGCCGAGGCCAGTTCGTCCAGGGCCGCGAGGTTGACCGCGCCCAGCGACTGGATCTCGCGGTGCAGGCGATCGATCTCGCCTTGCAGGCCGGTCAGGCGCACCTTGCCGTCTTCGATGCTGAGGGCCACCGCTTCCAGGTCGGCCTGGGCATCGGCCAGCAGCTGCGTGTACTGCTCCAGGCCCAGGCGCGAGGCTTGTTCTTTGAGCTGCAGGTCGGTGATGCGCTGACGCAGCGGCTCGAGCTCGCGCTCAAAGCCCAGGCGGCGCTCGTCGCTGGCGCGCAGCTTGTTCGTGAGGTCGTCGTATTCGCTGCGCTTGGCGCCCAGGGCCGTCTCGCGCTCGGTCTTCAGGGCCAGAGCGTCCTGCAGACCCGCCTGGGCCGCAGCGTCACTCAGGCGCGAGAGCTCCTCGCGGGCGCGGGCTTCTTCGTCCACCAAGGCGGTGGTCTGCTGGCCGGCGGTCTCGATGGCGCGTTGCAGCTCGCCCTGACGTGCGTCCAGTGCGCGCTGGGCAAACTGCGCCTCTTGCGCTTGGCGTTCCAGGGTGCGTTGCTGCTCGCGCGATTCGGACAGCTTGCGTTCGGCCTCGATCACGCGTTCATCGAGCTGGGCGTGACGCTCCTGCGTGTCGGCCAGCTGCATGTCCAGTTCTTCGAAGCGCGCTTCGGCGGTGACGCGGCGCTCCTGTAATTCTTCGAGCAGGGCATCGACTTCGGCCAGATCGCCTGCGATCTGCTCGCTGCGGGCGCGGGTCTGTTCGGCCAGTTGGGTCAGGCGCAGGGTCTCGACCTGCAGCTCGTGGGCGCGGGCCTGCGTCTCGCTGGCCTCGCGGCGCACTGTCACCAGACGCTGCGACGCATCGGTGTAGGCCGCCTCGGCGCGCACCAGCGCCGAGCGAGCCTCTTCGGCGATCAAGGACTGGGCGCGCAGTTGCTTCTCGAGGTTTTCGATTTCCTGTTGGCGGGCCAGCAGGCCGGCCTGCTCGGAGTCCTGGGCGTAAAAGCTCACGCTGTGGCCGGTGACGGCATGGCCCTGTGGCGTGTAGATCACTTCACCGGGCTTGAGCTTGTCGCGGGCAGCCAGGGCGTCTTCAAAGGTCTTGGCGGTCAGGCAGCCATGCAGCCAGTCCGACAACAAGGCCTTCTGGCCCGCGTCGTTCAGGCGCAGCAAATCGGACAGACGCGGCAGCGCGCTGGCGGACTCAGGCGCACCCGCCTGCGGCGGGCTGTAGAAGGACAGCTTGGCCGGCGGCGCGTCGGCCGCAAAGGCGCGCACCATCTCCAGGCGCGAGACCTCCAGCGACCCCATGCGTTCGCGCAGCGCCGCCTCAAGGGCGTTTTCCCACCCGGTTTCAATGTGAATACGGCTCCACAGGCCTTGCAGACCGTCCAGGCCGTGCTTGGCCAGCCAAGGCCGCAGCTTGCCGTCGGTACGCACTTTTTCTTGCAAGGCCTTGAGCGCCTCCAGGCGGGCCGACAGATCGGACTGGCGTGCGCTCTGGTCGTTGACGGCCTGTTGCTTGGCCTTGCGGTCGTCATCGAGCTGCGGCACCTGCTCCTGAAGCTCGTGCAGCTGGCCCTCGGCCGTCGTAGCGGCTTCCTGGGCGGCGGCCAGCTGCTGCTGCAGGTTCACCAGGCGCGCCTCGTCGGGCGCGGCCAGGGCATTGCGATCGGCCTGCAGACGCTCGCGGCGCTGGTTCAACTGGCCGCTTTGTTCTTCGATATTGCGTTGGTCGGCGGCCAGCACCTGAATCTGCTGCTGCACCTGGGCCACGCTGCCACGCTGTTCGCCGGCGCGTGCCTGCGCCTGGCGCAAGGCTTCTTCGAGCTCGGGCAAGCGAGTGGCTTGTTCCTCGACCTGGGCGGCCAAGAGGGCGGCTTGTTCTTCGGCCTGCACGCCCTGGCCGGCCAGGGTCTCGATCTCGGCGGCGGCATCGTCGCGGCGCGCCGCCCATTGGGCCAGTTGTTCTTTCAGCTGCCCCAGGCGCTGCTCGACGCGCTGGCGGCCCTCGACCACGAAGCGGATCTCGGCCTCGAGGCGGCCCACTTCGGCGCTGGCTTCATACAGTGCCCCCTGGGCCTGATTGACCTGATCCCCCGCGGCGTAATGGGCCTGGCGGATGGTCTCGAGCTCGCTCTCGACGTGGCGCAGGTCGGCCACGCGCGACTCGAGGTCGTTGACTGCCTTGTCAGCGTCTTGCTTGAGGCGCACCTGGTCGGTCTCGGCCTCGGCGCGCTTCAAGAACCACAGCTGCTGCTGCTTGAGGGTGGCCTCGGACTGCAAGGTGTTGTAGCGCGCGGCCACCTCGGCCTGTTTCTCAAGCTTCTCGAGGTTGGCATTGAGCTCGCGCAGGATGTCTTCGACGCGGGTGAGGTTCTCGCGGGTGTCCGACAGCCGGTTCTCGGTCTCGCGGCGGCGTTCCTTGTACTTGGAGACGCCGGCGGCTTCCTCGAGGAACAGGCGCAGTTCCTCGGGCTTGGATTCGATGATGCGGCTGATCGTGCCCTGGCCAATGATGGCGTAGGCACGCGGGCCCAGGCCGGTGCCGAGGAAGACGTCTTGCACGTCGCGCCGGCGCACGGGCTGGTTGTTGATGTAGTAGCTGCTGGTGCCGTCGCGCGTGAGCACGCGCTTGACCGCGATCTCGGTGAACTGCGACCACTGGCCGCCGGCGCGGTGGTCGGCGTTGTCAAACACCAATTCGACCGAGGAACGCGAGGCGGCCTTGCGGCTGGTCGTGCCGTTGAAGATCACGTCCTGCATGGACTCGCCGCGCAGCTCGGAGGCGCGCGATTCGCCCAGCACCCAGCGCACCGCGTCCATGATGTTGGACTTGCCGCACCCGTTGGGGCCGACGACGCCAACCAGCTGGCCGGGCAGCAGGAAGTTGGTGGGTTCAGCGAACGACTTGAAACCGGAAAGCTTGATGGAAGTGAGACGCACGATCGCTGCCCGTGAAACAGACGCTGGAAGGAAGGGCGGATGATACCTGCGTGCCCGGTGGGCCCCGCCTGCGGCCCGCCGTGCGATGGGTACTTAGGTAGTGGTTTTCGCGCGCCCACCTGGAGTGGGCAGCCGCCCCGCAGATAATCCAGGCCATGAATCCCCTCTTGGCCAAGCTGCAGCCCTACCCCTTTGAGCGGCTGCGGGCCCTCTTTGCGGGCGTGACGCCCAGCGCCGCCCACCGCCCGATCAGCCTGGGCATCGGCGAGCCCCGCCATCCCACCCCACCCTTTATTCAGGACGCCATGCTGGGCGCCCAGTCGGGCCTGGCGGTCTATCCGGCCACCGGCGGCGAGCCGCGCCTGCGTGAGGCTTGCGCGGGCTGGCTGCAACGGCGATATGGGTTGACCTTGGATCCTGCGCGCCAGGTCTTGCCGGTCAACGGATCGCGCGAGGCGCTGTTTGCGTTTGCACAGACCGTGATCGACCCCACCCGGGACACGGCTGGCGAAGCGGTGGTGGTCTGCCCCAATCCCTTCTATCAAATCTACGAGGGCGCGGCGCTGCTGGCCGGCGCCACCCCCTGGTACGCGCCCAGCGATCCGGCGCGCAACTTCGCGGTCGATTGGGACCGCGTGCCACCCGAAGTCTGGGCCCGCACGCAGCTGGTGTACGTCTGCTCGCCGGGCAACCCCACGGGCGCGGTGATGCCGCTGGAGGAATGGGCCAAGATCTTTGCGCTGTCGGACCGCTACGGCTTCACCATCGCCTCCGACGAGTGCTACAGCGAGATCTATTTCCGCGACGAACCGCCCTTGGGCGGCCTGGAGGCAGCAGCCCGCCTGGGCCGCACCGGCTTTGAGCGCCTGGTGGCCTTCACCAGTCTGTCCAAACGCAGCAACGTGCCGGGCCTGCGCTCGGGTTTCGTCGCGGGCGACGCGGCCATCCTGCAAAAGTTCCTGCTGTATCGCACCTACCATGGCAGTGCCATGAGCCCGGTGGTGCAGGCGGCCAGCGTCGCCGCCTGGAACGACGAGGCCCATGTGGTCGATAACCGCGCCCTGTATCGCCAGAAGTTCGCGCAGGTCACGCCTTTGCTCGCCAGCGTGATGGACGTACGCCTGCCCGACGCGGGCTTTTATCTCTGGGCGGGCGTGGCCGGCAGCGACGAGTCTTTCGCAAGGGATTTGCTCGCTCAATACAATGTCACGGTTCTTCCGGGCAGCTACCTCGCCCGTGAAAGCCAGGGCCTCAATCCCGGCGCCGGGCGCATCCGCATGGCGCTCGTGGCCGACACCGCCGAGTGCCTCGAGGCCGCCCAACGCATCGTCCAGTTCGTTCAATCCAGAAAAGCCACCCCATGACCCAACAACTCCAACAGATCATCGACGCCGCCTGGGAGCAGCGCACCACCCTCTCGCCCAAGGCCGCCCCCCAAGAGATCCGCGAGGCCGTCGAGCACGTCATCTCGCAGTTGAACAAAGGCATCCTGCGCGTGGCCACCCGCGAAGGCGTGGGCCAGTGGACCGTCCACCAGTGGATCAAGAAGGCGGTGCTGCTGTCCTTCCGCCTGAAAGACAACGTCATCATGAAGGCCGGTGACCTGGGCTTCTTCGACAAGGTCGGCACCAAGTTCGCCCACCTCTCGCCCGAAGAAATGGCCGCCACCGGTGTGCGCGTGGTGCCCCCGGCCGTAGCCCGTCGCGGCAGCTTCATTGCCAAGGGCGCGATCCTGATGCCCTCTTACGTGAACATCGGTGCCTACGTCGACGAAGGCACCATGGTCGACACCTGGGCCACCGTCGGCTCCTGCGCGCAAGTGGGCAAGAACGTGCACCTGTCGGGTGGCGTGGGTCTGGGCGGCGTGCTCGAACCCCTGCAAGCCAATCCCACCATCATCGAAGACAACTGCTTCATCGGCGCGCGCTCCGAAGTGGTCGAAGGCGTGATCGTCGAAGAAAACTCGGTGATCTCCATGGGCGTCTACATCGGCCAGAGCACTCCCATCTACGATCGCGCCACCGGCGAGGTGAGCTATGGCCGTGTCCCGGCCGGCTCGGTGGTGATCTCGGGCAGCCTGCCCAAGGACGGCGGCAAGTACAGCCTGTATGCGGCCATCATCGTCAAGCGCGTGGACGCGCAAACACGCGCCAAGACCAGCCTGAACGACCTGCTGCGCGACTGACCCGCGCCGTCCTGCTCCCTCCACTGGCCCGCATGAACAAGACCGTCCACCTCGTCGAGCAACTGATCGCGCGCCGCTCGATCACGCCCGACGACGCGGGCTGCCAGGACCTGCTGACCGCACGCCTGGCGCCCCTGGGCTTTGCCTGCGAGACCCTGGCCAGCGGACCCGAGAGTTTTCGCGTCACCAACCTCTGGGCCAAGCGCGCAGGCAGCGGCGCGCGCACCGTGGTGTTTGCCGGCCACACCGACGTCGTGCCCACCGGCCCGGTCGAACAGTGGCACAGCAATCCCTTTGTGCCGCACCACCAAGACGGCAAGCTCTATGGCCGTGGCGCCGCCGACATGAAAACCTCCATCGCCGCCTTCACGGTGGCCGTCGAGGAATTCCTGGCGGCCACGCCTCAGCCTGCGTTGTCGATTGCGATGTTGATCACCAGCGACGAAGAAGGCCCCAGCGTCGACGGCACCGTGATCGTGTGCGAGGCCCTCAAGGCCCGTGGCGAGCGTTTGGACTGGTGCATCGTGGGCGAGCCCACCTCGGTCCATCGTCTGGGCGACATGATCAAGAACGGCCGTCGCGGCAGTCTCACCGGCAAGCTCACGCTCAAGGGCATCCAGGGCCACATTGCCTACCCGCAGCTCGCGCGCAACCCGATCCATCAGGCCTTGCCCGCGCTCGAGCGCCTGGTCGCCACCGAATGGGATCAGGGCAACGCCTACTTTCAGCCCACCAGCTTTCAAATCAGCAACATCCACGGCGGTACGGGCGCAGGCAATGTGATCCCGGGCGAGGTGGTGGTCGACTTCAATTTCCGCTTTTCCACCGAATGCACCGCCGAGGGACTGCAGCAGCAGGTGGCCGACATCCTGGCGCGCTTCGACCTCGAGTACCACCTGACGTGGACGGTGGGCGGCCAGCCTTTCATCACGCCCCCGGGCGAGTTGGTCGACGCCATCGGCCAGGCCATCGAAGCCGAGACCGGTGTGCACACCGAGCTGTCCACCACCGGCGGCACCAGCGACGGCCGCTTCATCTCGCGCATCTGCCCGCAAGTGATCGAGTTCGGCCCGATCAATGCCAGCATCCACAAGATCGACGAGCATGTCGCCGTGGCCGACATCGAGCCGCTGAAAAACATCTACCGCCGCACCCTCGAACGGCTCAACGCCCTGGGGTGAGCATGAACGTTCTGGATCTGATCGCGTCGGGCGCGCGCAAGCTCACCGACGCTGGCGTCGCTTTCGGCCATGGCACCACCAACGCCCACGACGAAGCCGCTTGGTTGGTGCTATGGCGCCTGGGCCTGCCGCTGGACGATCTGGACGGGGTGGCTGCGCGCGCCGTCACCGCCGACCAAGAGCTCGCGGTCAACGACCTGATCACGCGACGCGTCACCACCCGCAAGCCCGCCGCCTACCTCACGCAGGAGGCCTGGCTGCAAGGCGTGTCGTTCTACATCGACGAGCGCGCCATCGTGCCGCGCTCCTTCATCGCTGAATTGCTCGCCGACGGGAGCATCGACCCCTGGCTGGGCCCCCATACCCACCGCGTGCTGGATCTGTGCACCGGCAATGGCAGCCTGGCGGTGATCGCCGCTCTGGCCTGGCCCGAGGTGGGGGTCGATGGCGCGGACCTCTCGCCTGACGCACTCGAAGTGGCTCGCATCAACATCGAGCGCCACCAACTGCGCGATCGCGTGCACCTGCACATCTCGGACGGTCTGTCGGCCTTGCCCGGCCCCTACGACCTGATTCTGTGCAACCCACCCTATGTGAACGCCAGCAGCATGGCCGCCCTGCCCGCCGAATACCGCGCCGAACCCTCCCTGGCGCTGGCTGGCGGCGCGGACGGCATGGACTTCATCCGCCCTCTGCTGCGCGATGCTCCATCGCGCATGACCGAGCATGCCGTGCTGGTGCTGGAGATCGGCAACGAACGCGCGCACTTCGAGGCGGCGTTTCCGCACCTGGAAGCCGTGTGGCTGGACACCAGCGCGGG
>CANGSD010000026.1 GCA_947455875.1 Comamonadaceae bacterium | reverse complement strand
GGCCTCGATGCGCTGGCCCACAGCGCTCATCTCGTTGACGAACCAGCGCAAGGCCTCGACCGGATCGCCCAGTGCGTTGCTGCCCACGCCCTCGAGGATGCGGCCATCGCTGACGCGGGCCTGGATCGCGAGATGGGCCAGTGATTCGAGACGGCCCTCGGGCGCCAGGGGCGCGCCCAAGACCATGTCGTTGCAGCACGCGCAGTCGGCGATCAGCTGTGCCTCGCCGGCGCGCTCGAACTGAAGGAAACGCGAGTCAGGTACCTCGATGCCTGGCAGCACCTGGGCGACTTCCTCGAGCACGTCATGGCGGCTCCAAGGTTGCGGCCGGGGATCGAGGGCGCGCTTGAAGGTGAAGACGACTTCGCATTCGGCCACACGCATGCGGTTGGCAGCCAGCGAGACCGTCGCGCCATCGGCGACCACCCGACGGGCGAAGACCGGGCCGGCCAGCGGGCCACTCACGCCGATATGCCGTTGGCCCGCGCCGCTGGTGGCCGCGATCTTCCAGCCGCCGATCGGGCCGGCAAGGGCGGGCCACAGGGCCTGCACTGCGTAGCCTTGGGTGCGGGTGGCGGGGCGGCAGTTGGCGGGGAGGGTATCCAGGTGCTGGCGCACCTGCCATTGGGTAGCCAGAAGCGTAGCGGCTTGGGTGGCGTGGGGTGTTAGCTGCGCGTCGATGCGCATCTCGAGCAGGTGAAAGGACAGCGACTTGCCGTGCATGTCCAGGTTCAGGGAATCGTTGACGCCGCCATCGAGCACGTCATCGAGCACGAAGTTGATGGCCCCGAGCCGCGGCAGCAGGTAGCGCCGCACCTGCGTGGGCTGGCGCGCACCGAAGTGTTGCGCCACGCGCTCGCAGGTCACTTGCTGCACAAGCAGCGGATAGTCCTCGGCGCGGTAGGCGATCAGCGAGATATTGGCGTGGTTGCCCTTGTCACCGGTGCGGGCGTGGGCGAGGTCGTACAGGCGTGTCGATGTCATGGGCGTGGACCTCAGACCAGGGTGTAGCGGGCTGGCAGTTGCTCGCGCGCAATGAAGCAGGCGCGGTTAGACAGGCGCTGGCGCTTGGCGGTGCGTACGCCACCACCACCGCCCGGGCCGCCGGTCCACAGGGCGGTGACCTCACGTAGCAGCAGGTCGATCTCGCGCACATCTTCGTGGCGGCTGGCCACGCGCAGGCGCACATCGCGCGAGTCGCTGGCGGGCAGGGCTTGCAGCTGCCGGTTGCCGTCGTCGCCCAGGATGCTCAGGACGCCGATCAGGTCGAACCGCAGCGGCATCCGCGCGCCCAGGCGGCGTTGCAGCACGTCCATCGCCAGACGCGCACGGGCTTCGGCATTGGGGCCGGCATAGGAGATCTCGGCCTCACCCAGCCAGCCACCGTCGAAGTAGGCCAGCGCCTTGAGCGTAGCTGGCCGTGGATGCCCGCGCACGCCGGCCAGGCGCACTCGGTCAGGTCCGAGCGGGGTCACGGTGGCCTCGGTGATGTCGGCCACCACATCGGGGGTGAGGTAGGCGGCCGGGTCGTGCACCTCGTACAGAAGTTGCTCCTTGACGGTGCGGCAGTCCACCAGACCGCCGGTGCCTGCGGCCTTGGTGATGATGCAGCTGCCGTCGGCGGCGATCTCGGCGATGGGAAAGCCCACGTCGTCCAGGCCCGGTACATCCTTGTAGCCGGGATCGGCGAAGTAGCCGCCACTGACCTGCGCCCCGCATTCGAGCAGGTGGCCGGCCATGGTGGCGCCCGCCAGTGCGTCCCAGTCGGTGGCGGTCCAGCCGTAGTGCGCAATGGCGGGCCCCAGCGTGAGCGACGGATCGGCCACGCGCCCGGTCACCACCACCTGCGCGCTCGCATGCAAGGCCTGCGCGATCTCGAAGGCGCCCTGGTAGGCGTTGGCGCAGACAAAGCGCGCTTCGTCGAAGTCCTGCCCCAGTTGCGCGCGCACCAGGGCGCGCCCGCGCGGGTCGGACAGGTCGTCGCCTTCGACGATGCCGATACGCGGAGCGGGCAGACCGAGTTCGGTTGCCAAACCTTGGATGGCGAGGGCTGCGCCCTGCGGGTTAGCCGCGCCGAAGTTGCCGACGATGGCAATGCCATGGCGCAGGCAGTCGGCAAGGACCGGACGCAGGTAATCGAGCAACAGCGGCTCGTAGCCGCGCGAGGCGTCGGCGCGCCGGGCCAGTTGCTGGTGGGCCAGCGTGCGCTCGGCGAGGTTTTCGAAGATCAGGGCGGCCGGGCCACCGCGCTCGATCAGGGTACGTACGACGGGCGGTGCGGCGTCGCAGCGGTCACCGGAAAAGCCGGCGCCGCAACCCACGGCTAGGGTCTCCATCCTCATTCCTTGTAGGGTCTGAGCTTGTCCGCCATTGCATGGCCCGGCGGGAGTAAGTCAAACACGTCCCGTGCATGGCGGATCCAAATGGAGACATCATTCGACGGAGAGGTTTGACTCAGTTGCAAGGCGCGAAAAACAATTTGGGCACGGCGATCCAGGTTTGTATTGACTAGCGACTGCGCCAACCGTTGCAGGATCAGGGGCAAGAAACGCTTACGAAAGAGTCCCTGGATGCCCTCGGGGTGCAGGTCGATGTCCAACAGTTCGGCCTGGTGTTGGATCTGGGCGTTCTGATCGCCTGTTCGTTCGGCGATGTCGGCGCGTAGGGCGATGACCGCGGCGTAGTCGATGCGTGTGCCGGGATCTTCTGGATCAAGCAGGTCGCGCAAGGTCTCCGCCGCTGGACGTATGCGTGCGTCGGCAGATGCGAAATCGAGTAACGCCACGCGGTTGCGCGCTATGTTGACCTGGCCGATCGCTACATTGCGTCGGGCGGTCTTGTCAGCCGGATTTGCCTCAAGAATCCGCGCGCGTAGCTCTAGGTAGGTTTCGAATGCGGCCAGCGCACCCTCATGGTCGCCGACCGCTGCCAGAACGCCGCCAATCTGGTGATGGCAGGCTGCCAGCGAACTGGCAACTTCACTGGGGTCCTCTTCGCGTGTCGACAATGCTTCTCTCACTTCCAGCTCCCGCAGCCAGAGCTCGGCAGCAACTGAAAACTCGCCGCGTTCCTCATGGACGCCGCCAGTCCTGTAAAGGCAATAGGCGAGATCGCGCTGCCACCCGGGGTTATCGGGATTCTGGGCGACCAGTCGCTCGCGTATCGCCATGCTCTTGCGAAACTCGGCCAACGCCCCAGCGAGATCGCCCTGAGCCTCCAGGACGCCGCCCACACGCTTATGGCTACCGCTCAGGTCACTTTGCCACCTGGCGTTGTCGGGATCCTGGAGGGCCAGTCGCTCGGCGATGGCCAGGTCCTTGTTGAACTCCGTCAGCGCTGCAGCAAGGTCGCCCTGGGCCTCGAGTGCGCCGCCGACGCGGTTGTGGCTGAAGCTCAGATCGCGTTGCCATCCGGCGTTGTCGGGATCCTGGAGGGCCAGTCGCTCTCGGATCGCCATACTCTTGCGAAACTCGTCCAGGGCACCGGTGAGGTTGCCTTGCGCTTCCAGCACGTCGCCGATACGGTTATGACTGCCGCTTAGATCGCTTTGCCACATGGCATTGTCGGGATCCTGGAGGGCCAGTCGCTCTGCGATCGCCAGATCTTTGTTGAACTCCACCAGCGCTGCAGCGAGCTTGCCCTGAGCCTCCAGCACGCCGCCGACGCGGTTGTGGCTGAAGCTCAGGTCGCGTTGCCAGCGCGTGTTGTCGGGATCCTGGGCGAGCAGTCGCTCTCGGGTCTCCATGCTCTTGCGGAACTCTGTCAACGCCCCAGTGAGGTCGCCCTGGGCCTCCAGCACGTCGCCAATACGACTATGGCTCAAGCTCAGATCGCGCTGCCACTCCGCGTTATCGGGCGCCTGGGTGGCCAACCGTTCAGCGATGGTCAAGTCCTTGTTGTACTCGGCCAGGGCGCCGGTGAGGTTGCCCTGGACCTCGAGCACGCCGCCGACGCGGTTGTGGCTGAAACTCAGATCGCGTTGCCACCCGGCGTTATCGGGATCCTGGAGAGCCAGTCGCTCTCGGATCGCCATACTCTTGCGAAACTCAGCCAGGGCGCCGGCGAGGTTGCCCTGTGCCTCCAGCACGTCGCCCACGCGGTTGTGACTGCCGCTCAGATCGCTTTGCCACACGGCATTGTCGGGATCCTGGAGGGCCAGTCGCTCGGCGATAGCCAGGTCCTTATTGAACTCGGCCAGCGCTCCGGCGAGTTTGCCTTGAGTCTCCAGCACGCCGCCGACACGGTTGTAGCTGAAGCTCAGATCGCGCTGCCAGCCGGCGTTGTCGGGGTCCTGGGCGACCAGTCGCTCTCGGATCGCCATGCTCTTACGAAACTCTGTCAGAGCTCCATTGAGGTTCCCCTGAGCCTCTAGCACGCCGCCAACGCGGTTGTGGCTTGCGCTCAGATCGTTTTGCCACCTGGCGTTGTCGGGGTCTTGGAGGGCCAGTCGCTCGGCGATGGTCAGATCCTTGTTGAACTCCGCTAGCGCGCCAGCGAACTTGCCCTGGGCCTCTAGCACGCCACCGACGCGGTTGTGGCTGAAACTCAGATCGCGTTGCCAACCGGCGTTATCGGGGTCCTGAGCAACCAGGCGTTCGCGGATCGCCATGGCTTTGCGAAACTCGGTCAGCGCCCCGGTCAGGTTGCCTTGTGACTCCAGTATGTCGCCCACGCGATCGTGACTGAAGCCCATATCTCGTTGCCAGCTGACGTTGTCGGGGTCTTGTGCAACCAGGCGCTCGCGGATCAACATGGCTTTACGAAACTCTGCCAGCGCCCGCGTGAGGTTGCCCTGTGACTCCAGCACGCCGCCCACCCGGTTGTGGGTTGCGCTCAGATCACTCTGCCAGACATTGTGATTGGGATCCTCGGTCGCCAGCCGTTTGGCGATGGCCAGGTCCTTGTTGAACTCCGCCAGTGCGCCAGCGAGGTTGCCCTGGGTTTCCAGCACGCCGCCGACGCGGTTGTGGCTGAAGCTCAGATCCCGTTGCCATGCGGTGTTGTCGGGATCCTGGGCGACCAGGCGCTCACGGATCGCCATGCTCTTTCGAAACTCGACCAGTGCCCCGGCCAGGTTGCCCTGGGCCTCTAGCACTTCGCCCACACGGATATGGCTTGCGCCCAGATGACTCTGCCACTTCCCCTTGTCGGGTTCCTCGGCGCTGAGGCGCTCATTCAGTGAAAGGCTTTTGCGGTAGGCCTCCAACGCCTTCTGACTGTGACCCAGCGCCAACTGAAGGTCGCCCAGGTGCCCGAGGCAATTCGCGCCGCGCCTCAGTACGGCGGTCTCTGTCGTGCCCGCCTCACACGTTTTCCAAGCAGCCTGCCCCGCGAACTCGCCGGGCTCGATGGCCCAGGACAGCCGCCGGTCTTCCCAGTAGAGGGACAGATCGAATGCCACCCGTCCCATCGCCACCTCGTCTCTCGCTGTCTTGAGCAGCAGCCAGAGCGTGCGGACCACGAACCCCCTGCGCTCGGGGGCTGGATCCTGCGTCGCCTTATTGGGGTCGTTGGCCTTCTCCCACAGACCCAGCACTTCGACCGCCAGGCCCTTGGTGTCGGGCTGCGCCGCGTAGAGCCCCGCCATGGGCTGCCGCGTGGCATCCAGCCCCGTGAGCCAAGCGCGCATGCTCGCGTGCGATACGCGCGCAGTGTCCCAGTCAGGATCCGTCTCGTCCTGGCCGGGTTCGATGGAGAGCATGGAGCCAAGCTGGGTGAGGTCTTGCCGGACGTCGCGGACCTCACGCCGCGTGGCACCTGCCAGTACGGCTAGCGGAACCGGCTCCGGTGCGGCGAGGAGGAGCTCCAGCAAGGGGCGGACCTGGCTGCGGTAGGTGGTCAGGTCCGTGAACCGGCGTCTGAAGGTCTGCAGGTAGAAGGGATTCAGGCCGCCGGGTAGGTCCACCGGATTCTCAGGATCGCAGCGGCCCTGGCGTACTTCCTCCACCAGCAGCACCGCGTAGTGAAACGCTCCCTCGCTACGTTCGAGAATGCGCGCGAGCGCCTCGTCGCTAGGCGGGCGGCCGATGGCCGTCAGACGCTCAAGCAGGAAGGCCAGAAGGTCCGTCTTCTGTTCCTCGTCGCCGCTGCGGATTTCAATGCGTTGCGTGCCTGCGAGCCACGGCACCAGTTCGGTTTCGGCGCGGCTGCTGACCATCAGGCGCAGCCAGGGCGGCAAGCGTCCCCAGTCGGCCGCTACGACCTCGGCCAGCGGGTTGTCGCCACCAGGCTGTGTGGCCTCGTCCAGACCATCAAGGATGACCACCAGCGGCTGGGGAGGCTGCGGAAAGTCCCGGGCTAAGGGAGCCACGAGCAGGGTATCGAAAAGTGTACGCGCGTCCTTGTGCGCCTCGCGCTCGAGTTCGAGCTTGGAGAGCCGGTTGGCGTAGACGCTCATATGTTGGCGCTGTGATAACTGGTACGCGATGGAGAGTACCGCGCGTGCGGGGTTGGTTTTGTCCTGATGTCCCGCGACACAGAAGTGCACCGCTGCCACCTCGGCCCAGCGGTGCGACAGCACGGCCGCTACCGCGCTCTTGCCAAGGCCAGGTGCCGCAGTCAGCCACAACACCTGAGATCCCCTCGGATCGCGCAACCACGCGCGCAGGCGCTCTTCCAGCTGCACTCGTCCCTTGAAGCTCGCGACGTGGCGTTGCAGGTCGCCGTCGAAGTTGATCGGTTGCAGGTGACGTATCAGTCGTTGCTGCCCCCCTTCGAAGTCGAGCTTGTCTTCCTCGATGGCCTCACACAGACGCGACAGGCGCAGCATGAAACGCTCGACCTTTTCGGCGGCGGGCACTGCGTCGCGCCAGTCCAGGTACTGGATCCGGCAGATCGAAGTAGGCGCGCCCTGGGGAACCTCCACCAGCAGCACGGGGATGATCGCCTTGCGCAACTCGAGCGCCTTGGCGAGCTCGTTCAAGCAGTAGCCATCGGGCCGGCGCACCGAGTGCGGGGTCATGGTGAGCACGACGCGGTCGCACCACTGCAGACCTTTCTCGATGCGGTCTTCCCAGTCCAGACCCGTGCCCAGTTGTTCTTCGTCGTACCAGACTTCGTGGCCCCGGTCACGCAGCGCGTCGCGCAGCGCCTTGACCTCCTGCACGTGGTCGTCTCGGCCGTAGCTCAAAAACAGCTTGAGAGGCTTATCGGCACGGCCTGGACCTACTGCGTTCGCCTCGCCCTTTTTGGAAGAATCTTCGGCCTGCGCATTGAACTCCAGTTCGCATTCGGCGCAGAAATGGCAGTTGCGTTTTTTGCTGAACGACGCGGAGTCTCCGCATTGGGGGCAAGGGTGGGCGGTCATCGCATCCGTCGGACCGCAATAGGCTCTGATTTAAACGTCGCCTGATGCGAGTGCCGACGCCTTTTCATGCATTCGTTGGTCGCTAAAGTGCCATCGTAGGGTGAATCCGTGAAAAGGTATCGATAAAGCGCAAAGTAGTCGAGCGCTGTTCTTCTGAATGGCCGTTACGAGTATTTAAATTGCGGGCAGTTTCATGCTTAAGGATTCAAAAAAGAGTGACTTCGCGGTCACTGGGCGCAGGGCACGCACTGCGTAGCCCAGGGCTGGACCTTGAGGCGGTCGAAGGGTATGTCGCCGCCGCACGTGCTGCACACGCCGTAGCGGCCGCCACGCAGGCGCTCGAGGGCCTGGGCCACGGCCTCGAGCTCGACCTGCTCTCGGTCGGTCAGCGCAGCGGCCACTGCCAGCTCGGGGCGACGTTGCGAGGGGTCGTCGTCATCCTGATGGAGCACCTCGTTGGCGCGATCCACGCGGGACTGGCCATGCAGGTGGGCTGCGAGCTGAGTGCGCAACGCAAGCGCACGTTGTTCGAGTTCGACGGACAGCAAGGCTTTTTGGCTGGCGGTAAGGTGGTGGCTCATGGGGGTCTCCTGACTCACTTCATGCTAGGCCTCAAACGCGGCGCAGTCGTTGACGTGGGTCAATGCGAACCTTGTCGGTCTTGCCTGCCGCCGAAGATGCGCAGGCCCATTGATAAACTCAGCTTTGAGCGCCACACTGAAAAAAATTAGAGGAGCCCCACATGCTGCTGCGAGCCGCGATGACCGCCCTCCTGTGCTCCTTGGGCGCGCACCTGGCCCAGGCCCAGGAAGTCGTCCGCTACCCCTATCGCATTGCCGCGGGTCCTGGCGAGCCCGCCCGGCAGGGTGAGGTCGAGGCCATCCTGCGCCGGCCCGTGGGTCCGGCCAACGGCGCAGCCCTCGTCTTGCTTCACCACGGGGGCGGCTGGGAGGTAGGCACCACCGCGCAATACGGCGAGTATTTCTCGCAGCGCGGGTTTGTCACGCTCGAACCCCGGATGTTTATCAACCACCTGCGACGCAGACCCCACGTGGAGCATCTAGGCCAGGCCATGGGCGCCCTGCGGTACCTCGCGCAGATGCCCCAGGTGCGCCAGGACGCGATCTCGGCGGTGGGTCTTTCGTTCGGTGCGTTGCTGACCGTCTTCGCCGCGACCGAGTGGGCCTACAAGGCCCATGCCCTGCAGGACCTTCGCTTCAAACGACTCGCCTCCCTGTACCCGGTGTGCTGGACATTGAGCGCCGGTCTGAACGGCGAGTTGATCAAGAGGCCCGCTTTCCGCGGCGTACCCGCCGAGTTCATGCAAAAGTGGGAAGGTATCGAGATCAAGATTTTCACCGGCACCCAGGACGATTACGACGACCGTGACCCGAAAGCCTGTCCTGACTTTGTCAACGCGATCCCCGACGAGAGGCAGCGTCGCGCCAGCAGCGTCCAGGTCTACCCCGGCGCAACCCACGGTTGGGACCATGGCCGAACCTACAGCTTTCCCGAGCCCGTGGCCTGCAAGGGGCGCGGCTGCACCAACACCAATCGCTCGGACCCTGCAATCACGGCGCGCGGCAAGGAGGACCTGCTGGAGTTCTTGAGCCGCCCCTGAGTTGGCCCTGTATGCAGCTGGGGCGGGCGTCTGCGGCGCTCAGAAGTGATGTGGGATCCCAGCCTGCCGCATGATGGCGTTGGCGGTATGCCGTGAGTAGCAGTTGGTCGAGACGGTGACGTTGCGGGAACCGTTGGACCAGATCTGGTGTGCGCCGCCTGTCTGCCTCAGCAGACTGAACCCATGTGCTCTTAGCTGTTTAACTACCAGCTCGTAGTAACCATTCATGCAGGCACAGGGCTGTGCAGAATGAAGTCGGTTTGTGCGTGCGACTTGGTGTGAAGTTTGAGCTCTAGCAAGGCGGCGGCAGCGGCGAGCGCTTCTTCTTTGACCTCGTCGAGTGTGTGCGCCTCGACGATCAGGCCTTCCAAGTCAGGGCTTTCTGCCACATAGACGTTGGCCTCCAGATCCTGTCGGATGTTCACGCGAAGACGCACCGTCATGCCTAGCTTGGCAAGGAGTGTCCAGCCTGGAAGTCCTACACGGTACATGGTCAGTTTCCTATGCGAACGCCTGTCGGGCGAACAGGCTTGGATTTTGGCAACCGAACTGCATTTTGGCTACGAAAAAGCCCGTTGTAGGGGGTACAACGGGCTTTAATTTGGTGGCGCTTCACGGATTCGAACCGCGGACCTGTGGATTATGATTCCATCGCTCTAACCGACTGAGCTAAAGCG
>CANGSD010000025.1 GCA_947455875.1 Comamonadaceae bacterium | reverse complement strand
TGCTGGAGCGGTGTGACGCCTTTCGCAAGCCCGCACGCTTGGGCGACATCCTCCTGGCCTGCGAGTGCGATGCGCGTGGGCGCCTCGGCAAGGATGAAGCCCCCTACCCACAACGCACCCGCCTGCTGGCGGCGTTGGCGGCGGCGCAATCGGTGGACACCGCCGACGTGTCACAGCGCGCGCGTGCAGCGGGCGCCGAGGGGCGGCGCATCGGCGAGTGGGTGCATGCGGCGCGGGTCGCAGCGCTCGAGGCCTCGGGGCTGGCCGCAGGTCCGACGGCGAACGACGCCTAATCCAGCAAGGCCAGCGCACCGTAGTCGCCCACGCGTGTGCCCAGGCCCGCGGGTACCAAGTCGCAGCCGTCCGTGACAGGCGCCAGCCGACCGCGCACCTGCGCGATCAGCCTCGGCAGCAACAGCGCCTGGTGGTGAAAAAACACGCTGCCGCCCAGGGCAATGCGCTGCAAATCCAGCAAGGCGATCAGGTCATAGAGCGCGCGACCCATCACACGACACATGGCCTCCACCTCCTGGCAGGCCGAGGCATCGCCGGCTTGTGCGGCGTTCATCACCTCAGACATCGACACACCCAGGCGGCGCGCCACCGCATGCCCACCTACCAGGGCCTCGAGGTCGCCCACATTGCCGCAACCGCAGCGCGCGTGGGCCTCGTCCGACACGAAGATGTGCCCCACATGGCCCGCGTTGCCATGCTTGCCTCGCAGCACGCGCCCGCCCACACACAGGCCGCCACCGACCCCGGTGCTCCAGGTCACGTAGGCGCAGTGTTCCAGGCCTTGGAGCGCGCCCCAGCGCCGTTCGGCCTCGAGAGCCGCCACGGCATCGTTCTCGATCCGCAGCTGCTTAAAGCGATGACGCAGCGGCGCTTCCAAGGCAATGGTGTGCCAGTCATTGGGCACGTCGCTCCCCGAGTTGGCCACCGCCAACGCACCACAGAGATTGGGCGAGGCCAGCGCAATCGCGCCCTGCGCCATCACAAAGGGCCCCGGCGCGCACACCCCGGCGCTCTGCACGGACTGCGGCGGCACCCCCAGCTGCACGCACGCGTCGTCGACCATCCTCACCACCTGGCGGGCCAGGACATCCGGCGTGCCAGATCGGGCGGTCGGTTCGGTGCGCGTGGCGAGCAGCGCGCGGTCGCCGCCGCCTGCATTCAGGCTCACAGACACCTTGGTGCCCCCGATGTCGACACAAGCCTGCATGGCGCGCTCCTTGGGAAGGGGAATCAGATGAACTTCGCGATCAGTCCCACGACAAAACTCAGCACCAGTGTGGTCGTGAGCGGGATGAACCACTCGCGTCCGAACAAGCGAAAACGCAGGTCACCGGGCAGCTTGCCAAACCCCATCTTCTGAAGAAAGGGCGAGAACCAGCTGATAAGCACCAGCGCAAGGAAGATCACGAGAATCCAGCGGATCATGTCTCAGAGCCTCGCGCTGCGGTCACCGTGGGTGAAACCGATGGCATCCCACGCCGGCCCTTTGTGAAAGGCGATGACCTTGAACAACTCGCCCATTTCATGTTCCGCCATCAAACGCTGGCCCGCCACGCGCTCGGCCAGAGGCGCGTCGGCCAGCACCTGGGCCAGACCGCAATTGAGCAGAAAGTGCCCCTGGCTGGTGTAGCCCAGGGTGGGCAGGCCCGCCTCCTGGGCGGCCAGCGCCACACCGGTGAAATCGACATGGGCGGTGATGTCCTTCAAGCCCACATCGGCCAGCGGATCGGGATCGGCGCGATGGCCTTGGTGGCACATCAGCGTGCCCATATGGCGTTGCGGATGGAAATACTCGGACTCAGGAAATCCGTAATCCAGGAAAAAAGCCGCGCCCTGCGTCAGACGATCGGCGAGCGTGCGCATGAAGGCCTGAGCCTGTGGATGGATCTCGGTGAGGTAGTCGTGCGTGCCTTCGATCTCGACGGGCGGACGCAGGTCGGTGGGCCGATCGGCCCAGGCCAGGCGGTCGTCTTGCCACGCCACGCCGCGCTCGTGCCAGACGCCGCCGCTGCGCGCGAGCAGCTTCACTGGCATGGCATCAAGCACCTCATTGCCCACCACCACGCCGCACATCGCATCGGGCAGCTCGCTGACCCACTGCACGGTGTCGCCATACGCCGCCAGCGCGGCCTGCTGGCGCGCGCGCAGCGAGCCCGAGAGGTCGACGATGGTGTAGCGCCGCACCCGATCACCCAGGGCTTGCAGCAGCTGTGAGGCCAGTGCGCCCGAGCCGGCGCCAAATTCCCACACCTCGTCACACCCGGTCGCTGTGAGGGCATCGACCACGGCCACCGCCAGGGTCTGGCCGAACAGGGGCGTCATCTCAGGGGCGGTGACGAAATCACTGCCGCTGGCGGGCAGGTGGCCGAATTTGCGTGAGCCATTCGCGTAATAGCCCAGGCCCGGCGCATACAGGGCCAGGGCCATGTAGCGGTCAAAGGGCAACCAACCGTCGGCGCGCGCGATGGCCCCACGCAGCAGGGTGCGCAGGGCGGTCGTTACACTGGACGGATTGGAATCTGTCACCTGGCGATTGTCGTTGCAATGAGCACCCCTGCCCTCCCCACCGTCCTGATCACCGGCGCTGCCCGGCGCCTGGGCCGCGAAATGGCCCTGGCCCTGGCGGCTGCGGGCTGGCAGGTGGCCGTGCATTACCGGGGCTCGGCCGACGAGGCGCAGGCCACGGTGGCCGACTGCACGAAGGCCGGCCGCAGCGGCGCACGCTTTGCCGCTTTTCAGGCCGATCTATCCGACGAGGCGGCCACACGCGCGCTGCTGCCCCAGGTGATTGCGCACTTCGGCGCGGTCGATGCGGTGGTCAATAGCGCCTCGCTGTTTGAACACGACGACGCGGCCACCTTCAGCTATGGCGCGATGCAGGCCCATCTGGCGGCCAATACCGGCGCGCCGGTGCTGCTGGCGCAGGCGCTGCATGCGCACCGGGTCGAACGCGGCGCCGATGGCGCGAATGGCGTGGTGGTGAACATGTTGGACCAGAAGCTGTGGAACCAGAACCCCGACTTTTTCAGCTACACGCTGTCCAAGGCGGCCCTGGAAGCGGCCACCACCATGCTGGCCCTGGCGCTGGCGCCGCAGCTGCGGGTGGTGGGCGTGGCGCCGGGGCTGACGATCACCAGCCACATGCTGTCGGACGACAAATTCCAGCAGCTGCATCGGCTCTCGCCCCTGGGGCGTTCGTCGACGGCGGCCGATGTGGTGGGCGCGGTGCGCTTCGCCCTGGAAAACCGGTCCATCACTGGCACCACTTTGGTGGTCGATGGCGGCCAGCACCTGATGAAGTTCGATCGCGATTTCTCGCTGATGTAACGTCCTGACACCCTGCGCACGACATGACCAAAGCCGGCACCCAGATCCTCACCCTCACGGGCCTGCGCTTTGACGCCAACCTGGGCATCCTCGATCACGAGAAAGAGGCGCCGCAGCCCATACGCGTGGACGCCGAACTCAATCTGGGCACCCAGCCCCTGCTGCCGCACGACGACGACATCCTGCACGTGCTCGATTACCGCAAGGTGCGCACCATCATCATCGACGAGTGCACGGCCGAACACGTCAACCTGCTGGAGAGCCTGATCGGCAAGCTCGCTGCGCGCCTGATGCAGCTGCCCGGGGTGATCGGGGTGCGCGTGGAAATCGCCAAGCTGGCGATCTTCGACGACTGCGAAGTGGCGATCCGGATGGAGACGGGGCAGTGGTGAGCCGCTGACCCGAGGATGGGGCCCGCGCGCCCAGCCCTCACGGCCGCTGCGGCTGCAGCCGCCACGCCAGCACCATGACCGCGCCCACGGCGGCCAGCACACCCGCCAGCGCACCAGCGGGGGGCGAAGCGAACTTCATCAGATCCCGCACCGCGGGCACGGTGACAGCCATCACCATCAGAGCGATGGCGATCGCAGCGACGATCTGGAAAGAACGGAACTGCGGCCCCCACAGGTCGCGAAGCGGCAATCCCGCCCCTGCATTGACCGCCACCATGGCCAGATTCCCCGCCGTCAAGCCCACAAAGGCCAGGGTCCGCGCCTCGTTGGCGGGCATCCCTGCCCCCAAAGCCAGCGCATACGCCGCCAAGGCCACGGCCAAGAGCCCCGCCCCCTGCGCCAGCGCCCGCATCACCAAGGCGCGATCCACCAGCAAGGCGTTGGCAGCGCGCGGTGGACGCTCCATGAGGCCACGCGCCTGCGGCGCGTTCTCGAAGGCCAGCGAACACACCGGGTCAATGATCATCTCGGTGACGACCACATGCACCGGCAGCATCAGCGGCGGCAGCCCCATCAGCAAGGGCAGGAGGGCCAGACCCGCAATCGGCACATGAATCGCCAGGATGTAGGTCATCACCTTGCGCAGGTTGTCATCGATGCGCCGGCCCAGGCGCACGCCCTCGACGATGCGGCCAAAGTCCTCGTCTAACAGGACCACACTGGCCGCTTCGCGCGCCACATCTGTGCCGCGCACGCCCATGGCGATGCCGATGTGGGCGGCCTTGAGCGCCGGCGCGTCGTTCACGCCATCGCCGGTCATGGCCACCACCTCGCCGTTGCGATCGAAGGCGCGCACCAGGCGCAGCTTGTCCTGCGGCGTCACGCGGGCGTACACACGCACCTGCCGCACGGCCTGGGCCAGCGCCGCGTCGTCCATGTCCTGCAACTGGTGGCCGGTGAGAACGCCGGCTTGCACGTCGATGCCGGCCTGGGCCGCAATTGCCAAGGCGGTGGCTGGATGGTCGCCGGTGATCATCACCACTGCGATGCCGGCCCGGTGCGCCTGCGCCACCGCCTCGGGCACGCTGGCGCGCAAGGGGTCTTCAAAGGCGACCAGCCCGCGCAGGGTGAATTGGTTGTCGCGGGGATGGGGCGCGGGCTGCATGCAGTCCTGCCCCTGGGCCACCGCCAGCACCCGCAAGCCGCGCGTCGCCAGGGCCTGCGCCTGCTCGCGCAGCGCATGTCGCGCCGCAGGGCCGAGGCGGCATAAGTCCGCGATGGCCTCGGGCGCGCCCTTGGCGGCCACCCGGTGCAGACCGTCTTCGCCCACCCAGACCTGGGTCACCGCCATCAGGTCGGGGGTGATGCCATGGGCCTGGGCCATGCGCCAGCGCGGATGCAGGCGGTCGGTGCCGGCCAGGCTGGCGTCGCCCTGCAGGTACAAGGCCGCGTCCATGGGCTCAATGCCTCCGCGCTGCGAGGCCAGCATCGCGTACTCCAGCAGGCCGTGGGCGGCGTCGGGCAAGGCCTGCGCGGTGCTGGCGTTGGCATCCATCACCACCAGGCTATGCACCCGCATGCGGTTTTCGGTCAGGGTGCCCGTCTTGTCGACGCACAAGACCGTGGCCGCGCCCAGCGCCTCGACCACCGCCGGGCGACGCGCCAGCACCTGCACACGGGCCAGCCGCCATGCGCCCAGAGCCAGGAAAACGGCCAGGGCCATCGGAAATTCCTCGGGCAGCATGGCCATGGCCAGGGCAATGCCGGCCAGCAGGCCCTGCACCCAGTCGCCGGCGCGCAGGCCGTACCAGACCACCAGCAGGCTGCTCACGCCCAGCGCGCCCAACGCGAGCCAGCGCACCAACTGGCGCAGTTGCCGCTGCAAGGGTGTGGGCGCCAGATCGATGTCGGCCAGCGACGCGCCGATGCGTCCCATCGCGGTGTCAGCGCCAATGGCGATGACTTCCGCCACGCCCTGACCCGCCACCACCAAGGTCCCCGCGTGCAATCGCGAAACCGCATCGGCCGTATCCGCCGCACCCGATACTGGGCGCTTGTGCACGGGCGCAGATTCCCCCGTGAGCAAGGATTCGTCGACGGACAACGTGGCCGCTTCGCGCAGCACCGCATCGGCCGTCACGCGCTCGCCCTCGGCCACCGCAATCACATCACCGGGCACCAGATCGCGCGCCGCGATCACGCAGGGCTGGCCATCACGCCACACCCGCACCTGGGGTGCGGCCAGTTCGCGCAGGGCATCGAGTGCACGCGCGCTGCGATGTTCCTGCCAGATCACCAGGACCACACTGAGCACCGCAAAGGCCGACAGCAGCAGGCCTTCTCCCAGGTCGCCCAGCACCAGATAGAGACCGGCCGCGACCAGCAGCAGCAGGAACATGGGCTCGGACAGCACCGCCCCCACCGCCTGCAGCCAACCGCGTCGCTCGCGCTGCGTGAGCAAGTTGGGCCCCACACGGGCCTGGCGGGCACGGGCCTCCTCGGTGCTCAGACCCCGGACGAACATCGGCGAGGAGGGCTCAGGGTGCATCGACCCATCATAGGGACATGCCTGCGGGGCAGTGAGACAATTAGGCGCATGAATGTGACCTGGGTCGAACCCGACATCGCTTCCACCCCCGCGCGCACCGACGCGGGCGATGCCGTGCGCACCGCGAAAATCGAGCGGGAGACGCACAAGCTGGAAAAGCGTCTGTGCCGCCAGGTCGGCCAGGCCATCACCGACTACGACATGATCGGCGAGGGCGACAAGGTCATGGTGTGTCTGTCCGGCGGCAAGGACAGCTACACGCTGCTGGACATCTTGCTCAAGATGCAGCAGCGTGCGCCGGTGCGCTTTGAGATCGTCGCGGTCAACCTGGACCAGAAGCAGCCGGGCTTTCCGGCCGAGGTGCTGCCGGCCTATCTGTCGAAGCTGGACATCCCCTTTCACATCGAGAACCAGGACACCTATTCCATCGTCAAGGACAAGATCCCTGAGGGCAAGACGATGTGCAGCCTGTGCTCGCGCCTGCGCCGGGGCATCCTGTACCGGGTAGCCGATGAACTGGGCGCCACCCGCATCGCACTGGGGCATCACCGCGACGACATCCTGCAGACGCTGTTTCTGAACATGTTCTTCGGCGGCAAGCTCAAGGCCATGCCGCCCAAGCTGGTGAGCGACGACGGCCGCCACATCGTGATCCGCCCGCTGGCCTATGTGGCCGAAAAAGACATCGTGCGCTGGGCCACGCACCGTGCCTTCCCCATCATTCCGTGCACCCTGTGCGGCAGCCAGGAAAACCTGCAACGCAAGCAGGTGGCCGCCATGCTGCAGGAGTGGGAAAAGAAGCACCCCGGCCGGCTGGAGAACATGTTCTCGGCTTTACAAAATGTGGTGCCCTCGCATCTGGCCGATGGGACACACTACGACTTCAAGGGCCTGCAGGTCACCGGCGTGCCCAGCGAGGACGGCGACAAGGCCTTCGACACCGAATCCTTCGAAGCGCCCGCCCCCGCCCTGCCCGGCCTGCAGATCGTTCGTTTTTAAGAGGCGAGCGCCGCGGGCGCGTACTCGCCCCGCACGGAGAGTGTCGTCATGCGCGTGTGCCGGCTGTCCCCCTTCAAGTGGCTCGCGCCACGGGGTCGGATCGCGATCGTGCTGGTCGCGACCGCCCTACTGGCGGGTTGCGCCAGTACCTTGCGGATGGACAACACCGTCCAATCCTTTTCCGCGCTGTCCGAGGTGCCCGCCGCAGCGGGCTATCGCTACGAGCGCCTGCCCTCGCAGCGCCAGGATCCGGCCCAGCCTCCGCTGGAGGCCATCACCGATGTAGCCCTCGCGCGCGTGGGCCTGCGGCGTGACGACGCCGCACCCGTCTACACCGTGCAGGTCTGGAGCCGCATGCAATACGCGGTTTCGCCCTGGGCCCAACCGCGCTTTGGCGGATGGAGCGGCTGGGGCGGCGTCGGTCTGGGCTCGCACCGCGGTATGGGGATGGGCATGGGCATCGGCTTTCCGATCGGCGGCATCGACAGCCCCTGGTACCAGCGCGAGGTGGGCCTGATCCTGCGCGAGGCGGCCAGTGGCCGGGTGGTCTACGAGACCCACGCCTTCCACGAGGGCTACTGGATTGACCCCGCCCGCGCCTGGCCCGTGATGGTCGAGGCCGCCTTGCAAGGCTTTCCGCAGCCGCCCGCCGGCGTGCGCCGGGTCGACATCACGCTCACGCGCTGAGCCCGGGAGGGCGCACAGCGCCGCCTAGAATCCATCGACATGAAGATCACCCGCCTCGTGGCCGTGCGTCACGGCGAAACCGCCTGGAACGTCGATACCCGCATCCAGGGCCAACTGGACATCGGACTCAATGACAACGGCCGCTGGCAGGCCCGCCGGGTCGGCCAGGCCTTGGCCCAGGAACAGGTGCATGCGATCTACGCCAGCGACCTGCAGCGCGCCTGGCACACCGCCCAGTCCATCAGCGAATCCACCGGCACGGCAGTCCGCGCCGAACCGGGCCTGCGCGAACGCCGCTTTGGCCTCTTCGAGGGCAAGACCTTCCAAGAGATCGAAGCCACCTGGCCCGAGCACGCGCAGCACTGGCGCAAGCGTGTGCCCGAGTGGACGCCGCCCGAGGGCGGCGAGTCGCTGCTGGCGCTGCGCGATCGCGTGCGCCAGACGGTCCACCAGATCGCCGTGCGGCATCCGGGTGAATGTGTGGTGATGGTGGCCCATGGCGGCGTGCTCGATGCGCTGTATCGCCTGGCCACCGGCCAAGACGTCGACGCGCCGCGCACCTGGGAATTGCCCAATGCCGCCATCAACCGCCTGCTGTGGACGCCCGACAGCCTCACGGTGGTGGGCTGGTCAGACACGCAGCACCTGGCCGAAGGCGCAGCCGAAGACCTGAGCGTCTAAGACCCGCCGCGCGGCTCAGGCCGCAACGGTGCGTTCGTCGCGCGCCACGCACCCATCGACCAACACGATGCGGCGATCACACCGATCCGACAGGCGCGCATCGTGCGTCACGATCAAGAAGGCCGTGCCTTGCTGCGCGTGAATGCGCCGCATCAGCGCAAACACCTCGTCCGCCGAGGCCGTGTCTAAATTGCCCGTGGGCTCGTCGGCCAGCACCAGCGCCGGTTGCGGCAACAGGGCGCGTGCAATCGCCACACGCTGCAACATCCCGCCTGACAGCTGCGAGGGCCGGCGGTCCATGGCCTGTGCCAGGCCCACGGCCGTGAGCAGCTCGCGCGCTCGCGCCCGTTGCAGGTCGCTGACCCGCCCCTCGGCGAGCAGCGCCGGCAGCGTCACGTTCTCCAGCGCGGTAAAGGCCGGCAGCAGGTGATGAAACTGAAACACAAAGCCCAGCGTTCGGCGCCGGCGCAATGTGAGTGCCTCGTCATCGAGACCGGCCACCTCCTGGCCTTGCAACTCATAGCTGCCCGCAGTCAGGCGCTCGAGCAGGCCCAGGATATTGAGCAAGGTGCTCTTGCCCGAGCCTGAGGGCCCGACCAGGGCCGCGAACTCGCCGGCCTCCAGGTGCAGGTCGATGCCGTGCAAGACCTCGATCTCGCTGGGTTCACCGATGTTGTAGCTTTTGTGCGCGCCGGTCAGTGTGATCAAGGGCGTGGACACGGCAGCGACCTCACAGGCGTATGGCTTGCGCCGGATCGAGTGCCGCGGCGCGGCGTGCCGGCATGACGGCGGCCAACACGCCGCAGGCCGTGGCGATGCCGGCAACCTGCAGGGCCAGCAGCCACGGCAGATCGATCGCAAACAGCGGCAGTCCGTCGAGCCCACGTACGAAATGCATGAACGCGCGGATCATGCCCACTGCCAGCACCAGACCGACCGCCGAGCCGAGCGCGCCCACCAGCGCCCCTTGCAGCAGAAACACCCACAGCACCTGACTGCGCGTCGCCCCCATGGCGCGCAAGATGCCGATCTCTCGGCGCTTTTGCACCACCGACACCACCAACACGCTGGCGATC
>CANGSD010000024.1 GCA_947455875.1 Comamonadaceae bacterium | reverse complement strand
TTGTTGGTCTCCTGCCTAAAATAAAACCATGAAGTTCGTCGACGAAGCCTTTATCGACATTGCCGCTGGCGATGGCGGCAATGGCTGCGTGTCGTTTCGGCACGAGAAGTACAAGGAGTTCGGCGGACCCAACGGGGGCGATGGCGGACGCGGCGGGCATGTCTTTGCCATCGCCGACCCCAACCTCAACACCCTGGTCGATTACCGCTACTCGCGCCGCCACGAGGCCCGGCGCGGCGAGCATGGCATGGGCTCGGACATGTTCGGCGCGGCGGGCGACGACATCACTCTGAAGATGCCGGTGGGCACGATCATCACCGACGCCGAGACCGGTCAGGTGCTCTATGAGATGCTGACCCCGGGCGAGGTGATCACCATCGCCAAGGGGGGCGACGGCGGCTTTGGCAATATGCGGTTCAAAAGCGCGATCAACCGCGCGCCGCGCCAGAAGACGCCGGGCTGGCCCGGCGAGCGCAAGAGCCTCAAGCTCGAATTGAAGGTGCTGGCCGATGTCGGCCTTCTGGGCATGCCCAATGCCGGTAAGTCCACGTTGATCGCCGCCATCTCCAATGCGCGGCCCAAGATTGCGGATTACCCCTTCACCACCCTGCATCCCAATCTCGGTGTGGTGCGGGTGGGGCCGGAGCAAAGTTTTGTGGTGGCCGATGTGCCGGGCCTGATCGAGGGCGCGGCCGAAGGCGCCGGTCTGGGCCACCAGTTTCTGCGGCACTTGCAACGCACGCGCCTGCTGCTGCATCTGGTGGATGTCGCGCCCTTTGACGAAGGCGTCGACCCGGTGGCCCAGGCCAAGGCCATCGCGCTCGAACTGAAAAAATACGACAAGGCGCTGTACGACAAGCCCCGTTGGCTGGTCTTGAACAAGGTGGACATGCTGCCCGAGGGCGAGCGCGAGGCGCGCGTGCGTGATTTCATCAAGCGTTTCAAATACAAGGGTCCGGTGTTCGAGATCTCGGCCCTGACCCGCGAGGGCTGCGAAGAATTGATCAAGGCGATCTACCAGCATGTGAAGGCGCAGCAGGTCGCCGAGCAGCCGCCGATCGACGTGGATCCGCGTTTCGCCGGAGACGCACCCGAATGACCGCCGCCGATTCGCCCCTGAGCGCCGAGGGCGCGCAGTTGCTACGCAATGCGCGGCGCATCGTCGTCAAGGTCGGCTCTAGCCTCGTGACCAACGAAGGCCGCGGGCTCGATGAGGCAGCGATCGGCCACTGGTGTCGCCAGCTCGCGGCGCTGGCCGGTCAGGGGCGTGAGGTGATCATGGTCTCCAGCGGCGCCATCGCCGAAGGCATGAAGCGTCTGGGGTGGGCGACCCGCCCCAGCGAATTGCACGAGCTGCAGGCCGCCGCCGCCGTCGGCCAGATGGGCCTGGCCCAGATGTACGAGACCAAGCTGCGCGAAAACGGGCTGGGCTCGGCGCAGGTGCTGCTCACGCACGCCGACCTGGCCGATCGCGAGCGCTATCTCAATGCCCGCAGCACCTTGCTGACCCTGTTGGGTCTGGGCGTGCTGCCCGTGATCAACGAGAACGACACGGTCGTCAACGACGAGATCAAGTTCGGCGACAACGACACCCTGGGCGCCCTGGTGGCCAATCTGGTCGAGGCCGACGTCCTGGTGATCCTCACCGACCAGAAGGGTCTGTACACCGCCGACCCGCGCAAGGACCCTGCGGCCACCTTCGTGCGCGAGGCGCGCGCTGGCGATCCCGCGCTGGAGGCCATGGCCGGTGGCTCGGGTTCGAGCATCGGCAAGGGCGGGATGATCACCAAGATCCTGGCGGCGCGGCGCGCGGCGGGCTCGGGCGCGTCCACCGTGATCGCCTGGGGCCGCGAGCCCGACGCGCTGCTGCGTCTGTTTCAGGGCGAGGCGATTGGCACCTTCCTGGTCGCGCCCACCCAGAAAAGCCAGGCCCGCAAGCGCTGGATCGCCGACCACCTGCAACTGCGTGGCGCGGTGACGGTCGATGAGGGCGCCGCCGGTCGCCTGCGCGAAGACGGCAAGAGCCTGCTGCCGATCGGGATGCTGGCGGTGGAGGGGGATTTCTCGCGCGGCGACGTGATCGCGGTGCGCGATCCGGCGGGCGTGGAGATCGCTCGAGGCCTGGCCAATTACGCCAGCGCCGAGGCGCGGCTGCTATGCCGCAAACCTTCGACCGAAATCGAGAAGCTGCTCGGGTATGTGGCTGAACCCGAAATGATTCATCGCACCAACCTCGTGATCACCCGCTAAGGGGCGTGCCGGCGCGGGCAGAAAACCTGCCTCTTTGGGTCCGAATTCCCGAGCAAGCACAATACGGCGTCGCACAGCGGGCAGGATCCCGCACGGGCCTGCGCCCGGAGGTGACAGCAGTTGAAGGAGTGTCCGATTGAACAAGGAAATGTCTGAAACCCTGACCCGCGTGGGTCCTGGGACCCTCATGGGCAATCTGATGCGGCGCTATTGGGTGCCAGCCCTGATGTCCAGCGAGATCGCGCAGCCCGATGGCCCCCAGGTGCGGGTGCCGCTGTTGGGAGAAAAGCTTCTGGCCTTTCGCAACTCCGATGGCCGAGCCTGCCTGATCGACGAGTTCTGCTCGCACCGCGGGGTGTCGCTGTATTTCGGGCGCAATGAGGAAAACGGCATCCGCTGCGCCTATCACGGCCTGAAATTCAACGGCGACGGGCAATGCGTCGAGGTGCCGTCCGCGCCGCAGGCGTGCAAGAACATGCATATCAAGGGCTATCCCTGCGTGGAGCGTGGCGGCATCGTCTGGGCCTATATGGGGCCAGCCGACAAGCAGCCCGCGCCGCCCGAGCTTGAGTGGTGCATGCTGCCCGAGGACCAGGTGTATGTGACCAAGCGCGTGCAGGCCTGCAGCTACCTGCAGGCGATGGAGGGTGGCATCGACACTGCCCACGTGTCCTATGTCCATCGCTACGAGGTCGACGCCGACCCCATGCACCAGGGCTGCAAGGCGCTCGATTACATCAAGGCCGATGGCAATGTCGTCTTCGAGATCGAGAAAAATTCCTTTGGCCTGTCGCTGTTCGGGCGGCGCAACGGCGAGCCCGACTCCTATTACTGGCGCGTGACGCAGTGGCTGTTCCCCTGGTTCACGCTGATCGCGCCGTTCGGTGACCATGCCCTGGGCGGACATGTGTGGGTGCCGATCGACGATCACCAGTGCTGGGCCTGGAGCATCAACTGGCAGCCGCATGGGCCGCTGTCAGCGCACGAGCTGGAGGCCATGCGTGCGGGCAAGGGCATCCATGTGGAATACGAGGCGCCTGGCAGCTTTGTGCCCCGGGCGAATGCGTCCAACGATTACCTGATGGACCGCGTCGCGCAAAAGGAAAAGCGCGCCTACAGCGGCGTCTTCGGCTTCTCGGCCCAGGACTACTCGCTGCAGGAAAGCATGGGCCCGATCCAGAACCATGAGGCGGAAAAGCTGCTGCCTACAGATCGCGCCATCGTGATGGCCCGGCGTATGCTGCATGACGCGGCGACAGGTCTGGCACAAGGCATCGAGCCGCCGGCCCTGGATTCCAGCGAGCAGCGGGTGCGCCCGGCGGGGGTGCTGCTGCCCCGCGACGCCAGCCCCATCGAGTGGGCGCGCACGCACCTGGCCGACGGTCTGGAGCGGCCCTTGTATTCGATTTGATGCATTCAAACCCAAAGGAGACACCCCATGAAAGCTGATTTGCGACGCCGCGACCTGACCCTGGGTCTGATCGGGATGGGTCTGTTGGCAAAGGCACCAGCCTATGCGCAGGAATGGGCGCCGACCAAGCCGGTGCGTATCGTGGTGCCCATCGTCGGCAGCACCAACGACGTGCTGGCCCGCCTGATCGCGCCCAAGCTGCAGGAGGCGATCGGCCAGCCCGTGGTGGTGGAGAACAAGCCGGGCGCCGGCGGCAACATCGGCGCCAATGAAGTGGCCAAGGCCGCACCGGACGGCCATACCTTGCTCGTGGGCTACAACGGGCCGCTGGCGATCAACGTGGCGCTGTTTGACAAGATGCCCTACGACCCGGTCCGCGACCTGGCGCCCATCACCCTGGCGGTGAAGGCCTCCCAGTACCTGGTGGTGCATCCGGGCACGGGTATCACCAGCCTGGCGGACTTTGTGGCCAAGGCCAAGGCGGCGCCGACGAAGTATTCGTATGGCTCGGTGGCCCTGGGCAGTGCGTCGCACCTGACCATGGAAATGTTCAAGTCGGCCGCCGGCTTTCAGATGACGCACGTGCCGTATCGCGGCGCGGGGCCGGCCATCACCGACCTGGTAGCGGGCACGATTCAGGCCGGCTTTTTCGTGCCGGGCAATGTGCAGCAATTCGCCAAGGAAGGCCGCCTGCGCCTGTTGGCCTCCACCGGCCCCAAGCGCTTCGCCAGCACGCCAGACATTCCGACGGTCGCCGAGACCTACAAGGATTTCGAGGCCACATCGTGGATCGGTTTCCTCGCGCCGGGCGCGACGCCTGCGCCGATCATCGACCGCTACAACCGCGAGATCATCAAGATCCTGAACCAACCCGATATCCGCAAGCGTCTGTTGGAGATGGAATTCGAAATGATCGCCAGCACGCCCAGGCAATTCAGTGAATGGATCCAGACCGAGATCGCTCGCTGGAGCGTGGTGGTCAAGAGCACAGGCACCAAGGCCGAGTGAGGATGAACGGCCAGCGTCTGGCGGGCCGCAAGGGCCTGATCACCGGGGCCGGATCCGGGATCGGGGCGGCCACCGCCCTGCGCTTCGCACGCGAGGGTGCGGCGCTGATGCTGGTGGACGCCAATGAGGCCTCGCTGAAGGCGACGCAGGCGTCGATTCAAGCAGCTTGCCCCGAGGCGAAGCTACAGGTGCTGGCAGCCGATGTTTCGCACGCCGCGCCGGCGCACGAGGCCGTACGCCGGGCCGTCGAACAGTTTGGCGGGCTGGACATCCTCGTGAATAACGCCGCCATGCGCAATTACACGCCCGCCGATCGGGTCACGCCCGATGAATGGCAGGCGGTGGTGAGCGTGAACCTCGTGGGCGCGACCCACTATTGCCAGGCGGCCTTGCCCGCGCTGCGGGCCAGCGGCCGGGGCGCGATCGTGATGGTGTCGTCTTGCTATGCGGTGACAGGTCGCAAGGGCATGGCCCTGTACGACGCGACGAAGGCGGCCCAGTTATCGCTCACGCGCACGCTGGCCTTTGAGGAAGCGCCGCACGGTGTTCGGGTCAATGCCGTGTGCCCCGGGTCGACCTTGACGCAGTTTCATGTGGATCGCGCCGAGCGCGCGGGTAAATCGGTGCAGCAGTTGCGGGGTGAGCGCCAGACAACGTCGCTGCTTGGACGCTGGGCGGACCCCGAGGAGATCGCCCACCCGATACTGTGGCTGGCCAGTGACGAGGCCTCGTTCATCACCGGAACCACGCTGATGGTGGACGGTGGTTTGCACATCATGTGAGGCCTACGGCATGGACCCTAGCCAGACTGCGCTGAGTGCACCGCGTGCCCTCTTTATCAAGCTGGGATCGGGCGGCGACTGGGAAGCCGATTGCATCGCCCGTGGCGAATTGCGACTGGGCTACCACAGGGTGCCGCATGAGGCCTGCGTCGCCGGTCAGTGGACCCAGGTCGAGGAAGGCTTGCGCACCACCACCCGCGATGCGGGCGCACTGACCCGGCATCTGAATCAGGTGCGCGAGTTTTATGAGGCGGGCGAGGACGTGCTGTGGATCACGTTCTTCGCGGATCGTCTGTGGTGGTGCCGTGCGCGCGCCGGCGTGACCTGGCATACGAACGGCGACAAGACGCGGGCCGTCGTCGGCGGCTGGAGCGACCAGGATCTGGCGGGGCAGCCACTGCTGAAAGGGCGTTTGAGCGGCAAGCTGCTGGCCCTGCAGATGTACCGCGGCACGATTTGCAGCGTAGGCGATCTGTCCTACCTGCTTCACAAGATCAATGGCACGGCCGAACCCCATGTGGCGCAGGCGCAGGCCGCCTTCGAGCAATTACAGCAGGCGCTGCACCCTATCATTCGCGCCCTGCATCCCTCGGACCTGGAGATCCTGGTGGACCTGGTGTTTCGGCAGGCCGGGTGGCAGCGCGTGGGCGTCTCGGGTGGCACCGAGAAGGACATCGATCTGGACCTGATCTCGCCGGTGACGGGCGAACGTATCGCGGTGCAGGTCAAGGCGGATACCCGGGTGAGCGAGTGGAACGCATACCGGCAGAAGTACGCTGATATGCGGGGCTTCTCGCGTTTTTATTTCGTTACGCCCAGCGCGCGAGCGGAGTTGCTCGAGGCGGTGCGCCAAAGCGACGATGCCAGCTATGTGTTCTGGGGGATCGAGCAGATCGCGGCGCAGGCGGTACGTGGTGGTTTGACCGGGTGGTTGTTGGACAAGGCGTCGTGAGCGGGCCCGATTCACGGGCCAGACTAACGCGCTAGATGGACGGCAAACACCGCTGCCAGCACCGCCACGGCGGCGGCGGTCGCAGCGACTGCCGCTGCGATGACGGCGATCTGGGTCGACTGGGGGGATGCTTGCACTGCGGGGGCGGGCGGAGTCTGCGGGACGCGAACCTCGCGGGCTGCCGGTTCCTCTGCGATCGGTGGTGAGGTGACGGCTGCCGCTGGCGCTGGCGCCGGCGCGAGGGCCGCCAACTCCTTGACGAAGCGGCTGAAAAAGTCATCGGCCATGCGCTGGGTGACCCCGTCGATCAGGCGGGCGCCGACTTGCGCCAGCCGACCCCCCACCTGGGCCTGCGCCGTGTAGCGCAAACGCGTGCCCTCGGCCACATCGTCAAGCGTCACCCGGGCGGTCCCCTTGCCAAAGCCGGCCACCCCGCCAGAGCCCTCGAACGCCAATGCGTAGGAGCTGGGGGGCATGAGATCGAGTAACTGCAGCTTGCCGGAAAAACGGGCCCGCACCGGACCGACCGACGCCTGCATGGCCACCCGGAATCGGTTCTCACCTGCGGCCTCGAAGGTGTCGCAGCCCGCCAGGCAGCGTTGCAGGACGGCCGGGTCGTTCAGCGCATGCCATACCTGCTGGCGCGGCACGGCCAAGATTTTTTCGCCTTGGATGTCCATTTTTTTATCTTCGTTCAGGCCGCAGCTCGCATGCGCTCGCCAGCGAGCTTCACGGCTTGGATGATCTCGGGGTAGGCGCCGCAGCGGCACAAGTTGCCCGCTAAAAAATGACGGATCTCGTGGTCGCTGGGTTGGGGGTTTTGCATCAGCAGCTGGCGCGCCATCAGGATGAAGCCCGGCGTGCAAAAGCCGCACTGGAGCGCGCCTGCGTCGATGAAGGCCTGTTGCACAGGGTCGAGCCTGCCGTCTTGCTCCAGGCCTTCGATGGTCGCCACGTCGGCGCCGTCGACATGCATGGCCGGATAGATGCAGCCGGTGACGGCCTGTCCGTCGACGACGATGGTGCAGCAGCCGCACAGGCCCTGGCCGCAGCTCTCGCGCGCGCCGTGCAGGCCACATTCACGCACCACTTCCACCAGACTGTGGTGGGGCTCTACCTGGCGGGCAACGGCTTCGCCGTTGAGACGAAATTGGATCAAGGTGCTGGTCGTGCTCATGGTGTCTCAGGTCCGTGCGTCAGTGGGCAGGGGCTCGCCGCGTTGTTCGGCCAGTGCGCGATACACCGCCTCGGGAGTGATCGGCAGCGACATGATCCGAACGCCGACGGCATCGTGAATGGCCTCGGCCATCGCAGAGGCCACGCCGAAGCAGCCGCTCTCGCCTATGCCCTTGGCGCCGAAGGGCCCCGTGCTTTGCTGTGACTCCACCGCAGCGAAGCCGATCTGGTCGGGAAGGTCCAGGATGCCGGGGATCTTGTATTCCGAGAAGGACGCGTTGCGTAGCTGGCCCTCGTCGTCGAATTCCATTTTTTCCAGGAAGGTGGCGCCGAGTTGCTGAATGGCCGCGCCTGTGATCTGAGTTTCTACGACCTTCGGATTCAGGGGCGTGCCGCAGTCGACCACGTTCTCCATGCGCACGATCCGGAACTGACCGGTTTCGGTGTCGACCTCCACTTCCATGCCGGTTCCCCCGATCATCCAATTGGGGGTGATGTCGGGCGAGCGGCCGTCTGCATCTGGCGACTGATAGGGGGGAACGAAGCTTCCTGTGCCGACAACCGTGCCCGCCTGCATGCCGAATTTTTTCTTCAGCATCGTCGAGATGTTGCGAGTGCCTTCGAAGGGCAAGCCGGTTTCTTCAGCCAGCGCGCGCAGTTTGTCTAACAGATCCTGCGCTGCATTTTTCACGGCATTGCCCATGGAGAAAGTGGAGCGCGAGCCGAGTGTGGCCATGTCGTAGGGCGTGACGTCGGTGTCGGGATTGACGACACGGATGTCTTCTGCGCGCAGGCCCAGAACGTCGGCTGCCACGATGGCCATCGCGGTGTCCGAGCCTTGTCCCATTTCGACAGTGGAGATCAACAGGGTGCAGCTGCCGTCGCCGCCGGCTGTGATCGTCGCGACGGAGGTGGTGGGCGCCACCAGCGGCTTGAAGGCCAGGCCAACGCCTCGACCGCGCCGCAGGGTGCCCGTGCCGCGGTCCAGGGGCTGATCCCACGCCATGCTGCTGGCCACCCGATCAAGCACCAGGCGCAGCCCCGCATCTTTCATGACCGTGCCCGTGGCGTGAGGCCGACCGTTTTCCAACAAGTTCAGGCGGCGAAACGCCACCGGATCCATGCCCAACTCGCGTGCGATCAGATCGGCCTGCGACTCATAGGCCCAAACGACCTGCGTGATACCGAAGCCGCGAAATGCGCCGGCGGGTGGAAGGTTGGTATAGACCTGATAGGAGTCGATGTCGAGGTTGGCGATGTCGTAGGGTCCACCAGCCGTGAAGCCAGACTTTTGCGTCACGCGCGGGCCGATGTCAGCGTAGGCGCCGCCATTCCAATACACCTCGCAGTGACGCGCAGTGATACGGCCCTCGGTGTCCACCGCGCTGCGTATGCGAAAGGTGGTGGCGTGTTTGGTCGTGGTGTAGAACTGCTCCTCCATCGTCAGCGCGACGCGTACCGGGCGATGCGCGAGCAGCGCGAGCGCCACGGCCAGGGCTTCGAGCTTGATATAGAGCTTCGCGCCAAAGCCTCCACCGAGCAGGCGGGTCTTGACCTGCACCTGGTTCTCGGACCATCCGAGCAGGCGCGCAATTTCCAGGCGCACGAAGGAGGGACTTTGCGACGCCGTGTGGATGATGATGCGTCGGTCCAGCGGCTGCGCGATCGAGATCATCGGCTCCAGGGGCACATGCATGACCTGCTGCGTGCGGAAGGTGTGGTCGAACACGTGCGCGGCGCGGGCAAAGGCTGATTTCACATCGCCATGCCGCAGCCGGAAGTCCAGTGCGACGTTGGTGCCCTTGCGACCGGCCAGGTGCTTGAGGTCTGGGAAGGTGCCGGCTGGACGCAGGACGTCATGGACCAAGATGTCGCTGTTGTGAGCCGCCTGGACTTCGTCAAAAACGGCCGGCAGCACCTCGTAGACCACATTCACCAAACCGGCGGCGGTCTCGGCTACGTGCACGTCGTCGGATAGCACCACCGCCACGGGCTCACCGATATGGCGCACCTTGTCGATGGCCAGGATGGGTTGGTCGTGGAAGGCCGGTCCGTAATGCGGATCGGGGATCACCTGCATCACGTCTTGCGCGGTCACGACCTTGAAGACGCCAGGGACTGCAGCCGCTGCAGTCGTGTCGATGGACAGGATGCGGGCGT
>CANGSD010000023.1 GCA_947455875.1 Comamonadaceae bacterium | reverse complement strand
TCTTGCCACGCGTCTGGCCATGCAGGTCGCACCAGGCGATGCGCACGCGATCCAGGCCGCGCGCTTCGATCTGGGCGATGGCCTGGACCGCCGCGTATTCGCGCGCGGCATCGTGCACGCCACAACGCTGCGCGAAACTGCTCATGCCTTCACCGTGTCGCTCGCTGCGGCAGTCCATGGCGCTTGCGCGCGCTTGGCCTCGGTCTGCTCGCGCCACCAGGTGCCCCAGGTGCCCGCGGGTGCGATGCCGTCCACCGTGTCGGGGCCGTGCATCTGCGCGTGCAGCGCGGCATCGCCCACGCCGGGCGGCGTGCCGCCCGCGGCTACGGTGTCGATGGCCGCCAGCAACATGCGGCGGTTGGCCATGATCACCTTGTCGGTGGTGCCCAGGTGCTCGCGGGTGCGGTCCTGAATCGGGCCCATGCTCTCCACCGCCCACTGGTCATGCACGTTGATGTCTTCCTCGCCCATGCCCAGAAACGTGGCCGTACGCTGTTCCTGCGCGTTGAAACCCCAGTCGTTGTGACGGCCCGATTGCGGGATGAAGTCGGGGCCAGGAATGAACTGCGCGCGTTGCAGGCGCATCGCCTCCTTGTCCACCGGCTTGTCAAAGCTGGTGAAGAAGGCATACCAGTAGGTGCGTGTGTCGTCGATCGGCACATGCATCTGCGTGATGGTGAGCGTCTCCGACAGCGGGATCACAAAGGTCGACGGAAAGATGCCATGCGTGATGCGCACGTGCGTGAGTGCGTCCGTCATCGGCCGCAGCGTGGTGATCTGCAGGCCCCAGGGGCGCGGCTCGAAGCTGATGTCGGGGCGGTGGAACTCGCGCATCACCCGCGTCATCGGCCAGCGCTCGCCGCCAAAGTCGCCGGCGCTGGCGCTGCGAAACTGTTTGCCGGCGGCGTTGTCGCCGATGGCGTCCAGCGGCGCATCGTTGAGGAAGCGGTGCAAAAAGGAGGTGTGCACCGGATCCAATCCGACCTCGAAGGCCTGCAGCCAGTTGCATTGCCACATGCCCTTGTAGGCGAAGGTGTGGGTGCCTGGCGCGGCAAAGCAGTCGAAGGCGGGGAAGGGCGGCGCCGCATCGGCTTGGCCTAACCACGCAAACAGCACGCCGCTGCGCTCGATCACCGGGTAGGCGCCTTGCTGCACGCGCTCGCACAGGCGGCTGCCCACCGGCTCGCCCGGGGTCTCCAGGCAACGGCCGGTGGCGTCGAACTTCCAGCCATGGAAGGGGCAGCGCACGCCATCGCCCTCGTGGCGGGCAAAGGCCAGATCGGCATTGCGGTGCGGGCAGTCGCGATCGAGCAGGCCCCAGCGGCCCTGATCGTCCTTGAACAAGATGAAATCCTGGCCCAGAACCCGCACGGCTTTCAGGGGGCGCTGCGCCATGCGTGCGTCCAGCCGCGGATCGAACTCGTCCACCAGCGCCACCGGCTGCCAGTAGTGGCGCATCAAGGCGCCGCAGGGCGTGCCCGGGCCGATTCGGGTGATGCGTTCGTTCTGTTGTGCGTGCATGGCGCCTCTGAGGATGAAGCCGCCCTGGTTGGGCGGGGTTTGCTCAGCTCCAGTTTAGCGGCCCCTCGACCGGGTTTGCGCTCAGTCTTCGAGCGACGCGCTCCAGCGCGCGTCCCAGCCTCGGCGGGTCTGGTCCAGCTCGCGTCGGTCGCGCTTGGTGGGACGGCCTTGCACGATCGACAAGGCGGGCTCGGGCGCATCGCGCCGCGCCTGGGCCTGGCGCTCGCGCATGGCGATGCTCTCGGACGTTTCCGCGTAAAGCAATTGCGCCACGGGGGCGGACCCGCGCAGGCCCGAGAGGCCACGCACGACCACCGTGCGCACGGTGGCATCGCGTCGGATGGCCACGGTGTCGCCCACCTTCACTTCACGCGCGGGTTTGGCGGCTTGGCCGTTGACGGCCACACGCCCCAGGTCCAGGTCTTCGCTGGCCAGCGACCGCGTCTTGTAGAAGCGCGCGGCCCAGAGCCACTTGTCGATGCGTTGTCGTTCCATCCGACGCGGGGGGAGGCTCGCCTCAGTTCGTCGCGCCCAGCGCGATCGCAGCCTCGCGCGAGGCCGCCAGAGTCGCCGCATCGGGCGCAGCTTGCGTGGGCCAGCCGCCCATGTGCTGCTGCGCGATATCGGCCAGTGCCGTGATCCAGGCGGGCTGATCGTTGAGGCAGGCGATCGCGTGGTACTCACGCCCACCCGCCATGAGGAAGGCTTCCTTGCCCTCCATGCCGATCTCCTCGATCGTCTCCAGGCAGTCGCTGGTGAAGCCGGGGCACACCACATCGACCCGCCCGACGCCACGCTGGGCCAGCGCCTGCAGCGTCGGCTCGGTGTAGGGCTCCAGCCACTTGGCCTTACCAAATCGGGATTGAAAGCTCACCGTGTAATCGGTCTTGGCCAGGCCCAGGCGTGTCGCCAGCAGGCGGCCGGTCTTGTGGCATTCGCAGTGATAGGGGTCGCCCCGCATCAGCGTGCGTTCGGGCACACCATGAAAGCTCATGACCAGATGATCGGGCTTGCCGTGCTCGCGCCAGTGCGTCTCGACGCGGCGCGCCAGCGCCTCGATATAGCCCGCGTCGTCGTGATAGCGGTTCACAAACCGCAGCTCGGGCACGAGGCGGGTGCGCGTCACCCAGGTGTTGACCGCATCAATCACGCTGGCGGTGGTGGTGGCCGAATACTGCGGGTAGGCCGACAACACCAGGATGCGGGTCGCGCCCGCGTCCTTGAGCGCGTCCAGCTGCGAGGCCATCGACGGGTTGCCATAGCGCATCGCATAGCGCACCACCACACGGTGGCCGCGCGCAGACAGTTGTTCCTGGAGCAAATTGGCCTGGCGCTCGGTGTAGACCTTCAGCGGCGAGCCCTCGGGCGTCCAGATGGTGGCGTACTTGGCCGCGGACTTGCCCGATCGCAGGGGCAGGATGATCCCGTGCAGCAGCGGCAGCCAGATGGCGCGGGGGATTTCGACCACGCGCGGGTCACTGAGGAACTCGCGCAGGTAACGACGCACGGCGGCCGCCGTGGGCGCGTCGGGCGTGCCCAGATTGCACAAAAGGATGCCCGTGACCGGTGCCTGCCCGTGGGAAAACGGGGGTTCGGAGTGAAAAGGGAGAACGGCGGCCATCCGCTATTCTCGCCTGCATGCTGAACCGAGAAAAAATCCGGGCCATTTCACTGGACCTGGACGACACGCTGTGGCCGATCTGGCCGACCATCGAACGTGCCGAGGGTGCCCTGCACGCCTGGCTGGCCCAGCACGCACCCGCCACGGCGACCCAATACGCCACCCCCGAGGCGCTGCGCGAGATCCGCACCCACATGGTGCAGCACCGGCCCGACCTGGCGCACGACATGAGCGGTCTGCGTCGCGAGTCCATCCGCCTGGCCCTCACCCGCGCGGGCGATGACCCTGCACTGGCCGAACCGGCCTTCGAGGTGTTTTTCGCCGAGCGCCAGAACGTCATCTTTTTTCCCGATGCCCTGCCGGCGCTTGAATTTCTGGCGGCGCGTTACCCCTTGGTGAGCCTGTCCAACGGCAACGCCGACCTGCAGCGGGTGGGGCTGACGCGCTATTTCAAGGGCGGCCTGTCCGCCTTCGCCTTTGGCGTGGCCAAGCCCGATGCGCGCATCTTTCACGCCGCGGCCGATCTGGCCGGCGTAGCGGCGCATGAAGTCCTGCACGTGGGCGATGACACGCTGCTGGACGTGCTGGGTGCGCGCAAGGCCGGTATGCAGGCCGCGTGGGTCAACCGCGCGCAGGCACCCTGGCCCCATGCGGACGATGCGCAGGCCGACGGGCATGTGCCCGACCTCGAGTTCGCCAGCTTCAGCCAGCTGTGCGACGCGCTGCGCTGAGCGTCGCCGCCACGCGCTGCCCCGACATCACCGCGCCTTCCAGTGTGGCGGGGTAGGGCCCTTCGACCCAGTCCCCGCAAGCCCACAGTCCCTCGGCAATCGCGATGCCCGGTCGCACCAGGCCGGGCGTGCAAGCGAAGGTGGCGCGCTTTTCCACCACGGTGCGCAGGGGCGCAACGTCGTACCAGCCCAGGGCGTGGGCCTGTGCCAGCACCTGGCGCTCCAGGGCCTCGCGCTCGCCCTGGCAGGCGCTGGCCACGAAGGCCAGCAGGCCCTGCGGGCCATCGAGTTGCCCACGGTCGAACACGAATTGCGCGGGCGCCCCCGGCCCCTCACGCAGCGCCAGCAAGGGCGCAGGCAGGGTGCGCCCGCTGGTGGCATAGACCGTGGCGATGGCTTCATGCCGCAAGGTTTGCGCGTGATCCAGCCAGGCCGGCGCCTCGATCAGGTTGTCTTGCAGCAGCCGGATCGCATCCCAGCTCGGGCAGGCCAGCACCACCGCATCAAAGCGTTCGGCATCCACCTGCCAGCCGCTGGCGGTGCGCGCGAGCAGGGCCACGCGGTGACCCGTGCGCACCGTTGCACCTTGGGCGGCGAGCCACGTGGCGGCCGCCTCGGGCAGCAGCCGCCCCAGCGGCGCGCGAGGCAGCAGCAGCCACGATGCGCCCCAGGCGCCCCAGCCCGCGCCAAATAGCGCATCGCGCAGCACGCGCAGGAACACCTGTCCGCTGGCCTGGTCCGTCGGCGTGTTCAGCGCGGACACGCACAAGGGATCGATCACGTCGGTGCGCACCCTCTCGGGTAAACCGTCGCACAGCATGGCCACGCTCACGTGGGCCGGGCAGTGAAAGTCTTGTGCCCGCCAGGCCAGGCAGGTGCGCACAAACGCCAGTCGATCCGCCCAGCGCCAGCCGCGCGCGGTGGCAATCCCCCAGATGGCATCCAGGGGTGCAGGCCAGGCGGGCAGGGTCAGGCCCTGGCCCTGCGGATCGCGCAGCGACAAGGGCAGCCCGCGCAGCACCTGTGCCGGCTCCACGCCCACGGTCTGCATCAGCGACAGCGTGTGGCGGTAGGCGCCAATCAGAATGTGCTGCCCGTTGTCCAGGTCCGCGCTGCGGCCATCGGGCAGCGTGACATCCAGTGTGCGGGCCCGCCCGCCGAGCGTGCGAGCCGCCTCGAACACCGTCACCGCATGGCCCGCGCGTGCTGAATCGACCGCGGCGGCCAGACCGGCCCAGCCCGCGCCGACGACCGCTACTCGCGTCCTAGAAGCGGCCAAGGGCCTGCACCTTCCAGGCGAGCCAGAACTTGCGCAGCGGCGTGAGGCTGATGCGCTGATGCAGCACCTGGAAATCGGCGCGCTCGATCTCGCGCAGCAAGGTGCGGTAGATGCTGGCCATCATCAGCCCGGGTTTCTGGCTGCGCCGGTCGGCGGCGGGCAGCAGCGCGAAAGCCTGGTCGTACAGGGCATGGGCGCGCTCGGCCTGCGCCTTCATCAGCGCGCTAAAGCGCGGCGAATGCTGGCGCGAGAGGATCTCGTGCGCCTTCACGTCAAAGCTTTGCAGCGCGTTCACCGGCAGGTAGATGCGTCCGCGCATCGCGTCCTCGCCGACGTCGCGAATGATGTTCGTGAGCTGAAAGGCCAGGCCCAGCGTGTGCGCGTACTGCGTGGTGGCCGCATCGGTCTGGCCGAAGATGCGCGCGGCGACCTCGCCCACGACGCCCGCCACCAAGTGGCAATAGCGCTCCAGGCCCGGCCAGTCCAGGTAGCGGGTCTGCTCCAGGTCCATGCGACAGCCCTCGATCACCGCCAGCAGGTGGCGCGCCTCGATGCCGAAGGCGCTGGTGTGCGGCATCAGCGCTTTCATCACCGGGTGGGTGGGGCTGCCCGCGTAGGCCTTGCCCACTTCCTGCGCCCACCAGGCCAGCTTGGTCTGGGCCACGCCCGGATCGGAGACTTCATCGACCACGTCGTCCACCTCGCGGCAGAAGGCATAGAAGGCGGTGATGGCCGCGCGCCGCGGCGGCGGCAGGAACAAAAATGCGTAGTAGAAGCTGCTGCCCGAGGCGGCGGCCTTTTCCTGCACGTACTGCTCGGGGCTGGTCATGAGCGACGCCGGGCCGCCCCAAGGCGCGAAGGCCCCCTCGGGGGGCAGGAAGCTACACGGAGTGAGCGGACGTGGGGGCGCATCATGGTTTCATTTTAGGCAAGGCACCAAACAAAAAAGCCCTGCGCAAAGGACGCAGGGCTTTCGTGCCGGAAAGCCGTGAGGGTCAGGCCGGGGTGACGCTGACCGTTTGCTTGTTCAGGCTGCCCTTGACCGCGAAGGACACATGACCGTCCACCAGGGCGAACAGGGTGTGGTCCTTGCCCACGCCGACGTTGGTGCCGGGGTGGAACTTGGTGCCGCGCTGGCGCACGATGATCGAGCCTGCGCTGATCAACTCGCCGCCGAAGGCTTTCACGCCGAGCATCTTGGGCTTGGAATCACGCCCGTTTCGCGTAGAGCCGCCGCCTTTTTTCTGTGCCATGTCCGTTGCTCCTTAGCCTGCAATCGCGCCGATTTGCAGCTCGGTGAACTGCTGGCGATGGCCCTGGCGTTTTTGATAGTGCTTACGACGGCGCATCTTGAAGATGCGAACCTTGTCGTGCTTGCCGTGCGCCACGATGGTGGCTGTGACAGTTGCGCCGGACACCAGGGGAGTGCCAACCTTGAGATCGCCGCCGTTTCCGACTGCGAGCACCTGGTCGATCACGATTTCCTGGCCCACGTCCGCAGCAATCTGTTCTACTTTAATTTTTTCGCCGGAAGCAACGCGATACTGCTTGCCACCGGTTTTTATGACCGCGTACATTGAAGACCTCTTGAAATGAGATTCCTCGGACGGATTTCCGAAGGAACCCGGGACTATAGCATGGGTCATTGGCCTCCCGAACACGCCACAAACGGTCCCACAAACGGTCCCACAAACGGTCCCACAAACGGCTCCACAACCGGCCACACAAACGACCCAAGCTCCCCACGCCGCAGGAGTCGCCAACGCGGACACCCGGCACCCGGCGCCGGGCGAGTACCTATGAATTACAGCGGCGTTCCTATAATTCCCCCCACTTTCGAAACGCGCCACCCGCGCCTGCCTGCGGCACTGCCGCGCACCGCTCCCCCACCCTCCAATTGACCGCCTCCGACTCTCCCTTGAACCTGATCGCGGACGACATGCGCGACGTCGACGCGGTAATTGCACGCCGCCTCGACTCCGGGGTGCCGCTGGTGGGGCAGGTGTGCCGTTACATCATCGACGCCGGCGGCAAGCGGCTGCGCCCAGCCCTTCTCCTGCTGATGGCCGGCGCGCTGGGCTACCGGGGCGAACAGCGTTTCAACCTCGCCGCCGTGGTGGAGTTCATCCACACCGCCACGCTGCTGCACGACGACGTGGTCGACGACTCGACGCTGCGCCGCGGCCGCGCCACCGCCAACCAGGTCTTTGGCAACCCGGCCAGCGTGCTGGTGGGTGACTTCCTCTACTCGCGCGCCTTCCAGATGATGGTCGACGCGCGCAGCATGCGCGTGATGGAAATCCTTTCCGAGGCGACCAACGTCATCGCCGAGGGAGAGGTGTTGCAGCTGATGAACATGCATGACGCCACGCTCGACGAGGCCGGCTACTTGCGCGTCATCCGCTCCAAGACCGCCAAGCTGTTCGAGGCCAGCACGCGCCTGGCAGCGGTGCTCGCCGGCTGCCCGACCGAGATCGAGGAGGCCTGCGCCCAGTACGGCCAGGCGTTGGGGACGGCCTTCCAGGTGATCGACGACGTACTCGACTACGACGGCAGTGCCGCCGAGATGGGCAAGAACCTGGGCGACGACCTGCGCGAAGGCAAGGCCACCCTGCCCCTGATCGCGGCCATGCAGCGCGGCACGCCGGCACAGGCCGCCACCATCCGTGAGGCCATCGAGGCCGGCTCTGTCGATGCGCTAGACGCCATCGTCGACATTGTGCGCAGCACCGGCGCGCTCGAAGTTGCCCGCCAGGCCGCCGCGGCGGAGGCGCAGCGCGCAGTGGACGCTTTAGGCCGCCTCCCACGTAACGTCTACGCCGACGCGCTGTACCAGCTGGCCGACTCGCTTTTGGAGCGCAGGCGCTGAAGTAGCCGGGTCAAGGAAGGTCTGAATGGACAACAGCGCCCTGCCACACTTCATCGTCCACGGGCTACCCGGCGCCTCGGGCTACCTCATCGTCGGCGGTCTGGCGGTTCTGTGGCTGCTCCTGCTTTACCTGCGCTCTCAGCCCAAGGGCCTGCCACTGCGCCTGGCGGTCTATCCCGTCATGGTGTTGATTTGGCTGGCCCTTTTTGCGCAGCGAGGCGCGCTGGACCCTAGCCTGCGCGCGGTGGTGGAGCGAGTCACCTTCATGGGTCTGGCGATGTGGGCGCTGCTCACCGGGGTTTGGCTCCTGGGCAGCTTGCTGCGCAACCACAGCATCATGGACATCGCCTATCCCTTAACACCCTGGGCAGGCACGGCTCTGGGCTGGCTGCAGTGGGGCGCCAGCCGAGATCCACAGGTCTTGCTGCTTCTGGCGTGTGCCACCGTCTGGGCCTGGCGGCTGTCGGGCTACCTCGCTGTGCGCTACCTGCCACATGGGGAAGAGGCGCGCTATGCCCGTTGGCGTGAGCGCGGTGGATCGACCTGGTGGTGGTGGTCTTACTTTCAGATCTACCTCACCCAGGGCGTCCTGGTCTGGATGTGGACCTGGCCGCTGGCGCTGGCGATTGGATCGGATTCGGGCACCTCGGGCTGGACCTGGCTGGCCCTGGCCACATGGCTGGTCGGCTTTGGCTTCGAGGCCCTCGGCGACTGGCAGATGCACCGCTTTCGGACCAATCCCGCCAACAAGGGCCAGGTGATGGACCGCGGGCTGTGGGCCTGGTGCCGGCATCCCAACTACTTCGGCGAAGCCATGATTTGGCTCGCCTATGGCTTGTTTGCGCTTGCCACGCCTTGGGGCTGGCTGGGCTTGCCCATGGTCGCCACCGTGTTCTGGTTCATGAACCGCGGATCGGCCCTGAGCATGACCGAGCGCTACATGCTCAAGACCAAACCGGGGTACGCGGACTACATGGCGCGTACACCCGCGTTCTTTCCGAGGCCGCCCCAAGGAGGGGGCAGCGGAGACTGAAAAAACAGAAGGCCAGACCGCAGTGCTCTGGAACGGGCTGGCAACCTCAACTTCATGCAACTGCTCACGCACTTGCTTGCGCGAGGCGAGCGGTTGAGGCCACTACAAAACGAACCTCAACAGCTTGAGACGGCTCCTTATGTACTCGGTCAATACTTTTTTCTGCCCGTCGGTCAATTCATCGAAGACTTTGGCGCCGTAATCGTTCTTGACCTCAAGTGCCTCGACAAGGCCGTTATAGAAGTCAAGCATTGCATCTGGAATTTCAACAAAACCGACGGTCGGGTCAGCCAGCGACTTGTTTATTTTTGCAGTTGCTTGAACGCCTTTTTCCTCAAGCGCCTTGATTCGGGGAATTGTTTTTTTGAAAATTTCGGTCAGCGCGGTCTTCTGAGTGCTGGTGAGGTCAAGCCGCCGGGCGTACTCCCCCCCGCTCAGATCCTCGATATTCGCCAGCTTTGCCGTGTTGGACGTCATCGACTGGAATGTTTTCGTGATCGTCTCCGACATCCGGCTTCGGAAAATCAGTCGCTGGCTCCCGTCGAGACTCTCATCGAATTTCGCCCACTTGACCGCTATGCCGTAGTGCCCGGTCACCGTGTCGTGGAGCTTTCCACGAAAGTGAGTGATCGGTGAATTGGCGAGGTCAAGAAAAGTTGCCTTGTCATTGTCGATGACCACCCCGAGCGTTTCTTTGAAACTCTTTTTTGTGCCCGAGGTGACGTCTGGCAACTCCTTCGTCTTTGCAATCGCAGCCTCGAGAAGAACCTTTTGATCGTCAGAAAGGCG
>CANGSD010000022.1 GCA_947455875.1 Comamonadaceae bacterium | reverse complement strand
CTGGCGGGTCGATGTGGAACGCCATTCTCACACGCCCGCCGCGGCCCCGGTCCGCGGGATTGCCCAGGCTGCGGGGCGGCGCGGGCAGGCTCTTAGCCCTGGGCCCGCTTTTCCAGGATCTCGAACGCCGGCAGCGTCTTGCCTTCGAGCACCTCCAGAAAGGCGCCGCCCCCGGTGGAGATGTAGGCGACGTCTTTTTCGATGCCGTACTTGGCGATCGCCGCCAGCGTGTCGCCGCCGCCAGCGATGCTGAAGGCGCTGCTTTGCGCGATCGCGCGCGCGATGGTCTGCGTGCCCTGCGCGAACGCGTCGAACTCGAACACGCCCACCGGCCCGTTCCAGACGATGGTGCCCGCGGCCAGCAACTGGTCGGCCAGGCGCTTGGCGGTCTGCGGCCCGATGTCCAGGATCAGGTCGTCGTCGGCCACGTCGGTGGCCGCTTTCACGGTGGCGGGCGCGTCGGCGGCAAAGGTCTTGGCCACCACCACGTCGGTAGGAATCGGCACTTCGGCGCCGCGTGCCTTCATGGCGTCGATCACGGTGCGCGCTTCCTGCACCAGACTGGCCTCAGCCAGAGATTTGCCTATCGGCAGGCCGGCGGCGAGCATGAAGGTGTTGGCGATGCCACCGCCCACGATCAACTGGTCGACGTTCTTGGCCAGCGACTGCAAGATGGTGAGCTTGGTCGAGACCTTGGAGCCGGCCACGATGGCGGCCAGCGGTCGCTTGGGATTGGCCAGGGCCCGGGAGATCGCGTCGATCTCGGCGGCCAGCAGCGGGCCGGCGCAGGCCTTGGGCGCAAACTGCGCGATGCCGTAGGTGGAGGCCTCGGCGCGGTGCGCGGTGCCAAAGGCATCGTGCACGAAGATGTCGCACAGGGCGGCGAGCTTTTGGGCCAGCGCGGGGTCGTTCTTTTTCTCGCCCTTGTTCAGGCGGCAGTTTTCCAGCAAGACCACCTGGCCAGGCGCGACCTGCACGCCATCGACCCAGTTCGCGCGCAGCGGCACTTCACGCCCGAGCAATTCCCCCAGGCGCTGGGCCACTGGGGCCAGGGAGTCTTCGGGCTTGAACTCGCCCTCGGTGGGGCGCCCCAGGTGGGAGGTGACCATGACCGCCGCGCCTGCGTCCAGAGCCATCTGGATGCAGGGGACAGACGCGCGGATGCGGGTGTCTTCGGTGATGCGGCCGGCATCGTCCTGGGGCACGTTCAGGTCGGCGCGGATGAAAACGCGTTGGCCGCGGGCCTGGCCCTGGGCGCACAGATCGGAGAAGCGAAGGATGTTCATGGCTTCGTATTTTAGGAAGCCAGGATTCCTGCGGACCTACCAGCCTAGCCCCAGATGCAAGGGGAGGTAGACGGCCATGCCCACGACGATGGTGAGCAAGGTGTTGCGGCGCCAGAAGAACATGGCCATGCCAGCGGCCGCGCCAAAGATGCGGGCATCCTGCCAGGTGGCGATCAAATGGCCTTGGGTCATCACCACCTCGGGCACCACCACGGCGGTGAGTGCGGCGATGGGCGCGTACTGCAAGCCACGTTCGGCCCAGGGCGGCAGGCGCCAGGGGCGGCTGGAAAACACGAAAAAACCGCGGGTGATGACGGTCACGACCGCCAGGCCCACAATCACCGCCATCGTCCAGAGATCGGTCATGACACACCCCCACGCGCGCCCGCAGGTCGCAGGCGCTGCTCCAGGGTCATGCACACGAGCACGGCCACGCCGATGGCCACCACGATGTTCAGGCGCAAGGGGAAGGCATAGGCCGCGACGGCTGTCGCACCCGCCACCGCCGCCGCCAACGCGCGCATCGGGGTGGAGGCCAGCGCGCAGGAAATACCCACAAGACACAAGATGCCGGCAAAGCCCAGCCCCCAGGTGGTGGGCACCACATGGGCCAGCGCAATACCCAGGGTGCTGGCCACCATCCAGCTGACCCAGACCGTACAGATGTGGCCGGCCATATAGGCCTCCTGGGCCAGGCGCTCGGCGTCGTCCTGGGGCGGCTGCGGATAGCGTTGCGTGTGCTGCGCGTAACTCAGATCGGCGGTGAGATAGGCGGCTAGCGCGCGGCGCAGCGGCGGCAGGTGCATCAGGTACGCGCGCAGATGCAGGCTGAAAACAATGAAGCGCAGGTTCACACAAAAGCCGGTGGCCAGGATCACCCAGGCTGGCGCGCCCGCCACCAGCAGCGGCAAGGCCGCCAGCTGCGAACTGCCGGCGTACACCAGAAAGGTCATGGCCAGCGCCTCGATCACCGACAGGCCGGACTTGACCATGGCCACCCCGGTCATGAGGCCCCAGATCGCGGTGCCGGTGGCCTGAGGCACCATGTCGCGCAGGCCGGCACGAAACTCCGGTTGGGCGCGCAGGTGGGCGAGCCAGAACATCAGGCCGACGCTCCGAAGCGCTGACCTGCCGCGAGCGGGAAGCCGCGCAGGAAATCGGCAGCGGCCAGTCGCTTGCCGCCGGCGCGTTGCAGCTGCGTCAGACACAAAACCCCCTCGCCGCAGGCCACGTGCACGCCGGACGCGTCGATGGCCAGGATCGTGCCGGCGGGCGCGCCCGCGGGCGCGGCCTCGCAGTGCGCACGCCACAGCTTGACGGCCTCCCCCTGCACGCTGCTGGTGGCGCCGGGGAAAGGGTCGAAGGCACGCAGCCGCCGCTCGATGGCAGGGGCGGGCAGCGACCAGTCCACTTCGGCCTCGGTTTTCTCGATCTTGTGCGCATAGGTCACGCCGTCTTCGGGCTGCGGTGTGCGCACCAGCGTGCCAGCGGCGACATGCGGCATCGCGTCTACGATCATGCGGGCGCCAAGGTCAGCCAGCGTGTCATGCAAGCTGGCGGTAGTGTCAGTCGGCTCGATCGGCACGCGCTGCACCTGCAGCATGTCGCCGGTGTCCAGGCCCACGTCCATCTGCATCAGGGTGATGCCGGTCTCGGCGTCGCCCGCTTCGATGGCGCGGTGAATCGGCGCCGCACCGCGCCATCGAGGCAGCAGCGACGCGTGGATGTTCAGGCAGCCCCAGCGCGGCGCGTCCAGCACCCATTGCGGCAGGATCAGGCCGTAGGCGGCCACCACCATCACATCGGCCTGCGCGGCGGCGATGGCAGCCTGCGCCGCCTGGGCATCTTGGGGGTACTTGCCTTGCAGGCGCAGGCCCAGGGGCTGGGCCACCGTCAAGCCATGCGCTTGCGCGTATTGCTTGACGGGCGAGGCCTGCAGCTTCATGCCGCGACCTGCAGGTCGATCGGGCTGGGTCATGACCAGCGCGATCACATGGCCCGCTGCGTACAGGCGCTCGAGCGCAGCCCGTGCGAACTCGGGCGTGCCGGCGAAGATGACGCGCAGGGGCGCCCCCATCAAAAGTGTGACTCCACGAACGCGATCAGGCGCGGACCGTCTCGCGCTGCGCCTTCATCAATTTGGTCTTGATGCGCGTGCGCTTGAACAGGGACAGGTACTCGACGAAGACCTTGCCTTGCAGGTGGTCCATCTCGTGCTGGATGCAGATGGCCAACAGGTCTTGCGCGTCGACGGTGTGTTCCTGTCCGTTCTCGTCGAGGGCGCGCACCTTCACGGAGACGGCGCGTTCGACCCCGTCGTAGATGCCGGGTACCGACAGGCAGCCTTCCTCGCCGGCACGGCGTTCGTCGCTGGCCCAGACGATCTCGGGATTGATCAGGGTGATGGGGGAGTCGCGCTTCTCGGACACGTCGATCACGATCACGCGCTCGTGCACGTTCACCTGCGTGGCCGCCAGGCCGATGCCCTGGGCTTCGTACATGGTCTCGCGCATGTCGGCCACCAACTGGCGCACGCGTGCATCGACGTCCACGACCGGCTTGGCGACGGTGTGCAAACGGGGATCGGGGTAGACGAGGATGGGAAGGACAGCCATGGAAATACCGGGGTGGCGCGTGAGAAGGCACTTATTGTCCTCCATCGAATGCATCCCCTGCGCGGGCCCAGGCCCACACATTGCCGGAGACCGCAGGCTGACGCACAATTAATTCCAAATCATTAATTTGTGGCGGTCGCCTCATGAATAGCCTTTTCAAAGCATTCTTTCTTCGGATCCTGGGGCTGATGCTGGGCGGGTGCCTGGCGACGGCCTGGGCCCAGTCCCCGGGGGCGGCCCGTGCCGAGCCTGCCGCCGTCACCGACAGCGCGCCAGCGCCCCTGCGCCTGTCGCCTCGCGTGCGGGTGCAGTTGATGCCGCAGGCGTCTGTGCCCGCCTTGGAGCCCCACCTGATCGAACCCTTTCTGGTCGAGCCCCTGATCGTCGACGACACGGCCTTTCAGCAGGCCCCCCGCATCGTGGCGGCGCCCGAGGGCCGCGTGCTGATCACGCGCGGCGATCGCGCCTATGCCCGCGGCCCCGCCGGGTCCGCGGTGGACACCGAGCCGGGCCCCGGCACGGTGCTACGGATCTTTCGCGAGGCTCGCCCGCTGCACGACCCCGGCACCGGCGCGGTGCTGGGGTACGAGGCCCAATACATTGGCCGGGCCCTGCTGCTGCGGCCGCAGGGCCAGTCGACGACGGCGGACGGCCTGCCCGTGCCCGCCGTCCTGGACATCGTGGCGGCCCGCGAAGAGATCCGCGCGGGCGATCGTCTCCTGCCAGAGCCCCCGCGCGACTTCCCCAGCTACGTGCCGCGCGCACCGCAAGCTTCGCTGGAGGGTGCACGCGTCGCCTCGATGTATGGCCATGCCGTGGGCATGGCCGGTCAGAACCAAGTGGTGGTGATCAACAAGGGCAGCGCCGACGGACTGGCCAACGGCCATGTGCTGGCCCTGGTCAAAAGCGGTGCGCCGATGCCGGATCGCACAGCGCCAGGACTGCCCGAACGTATCCAACTGCCCGACGAACGCAATGGCCTGTTGATGGTGTTTCGCACCTTTGACCGGCTGTCCTACGCCTTGATCCTCGAGACCGCCGACGGGGTGAAGGTGGGCGACCGCGTGGTCCTTCCACGGTGAGCGCCATGGACCGTGACGAACTCGCTGGCTGGCTACGCCTGGCCCTCACGCCGCAGGTGGGCCGGGGCGCTGCCCGCCGCCTGCTGGCGGCTTTCGGGCTGCCGGGGCGCGTCTTTGCAGCCGATGCCGCGGCCCTGCGCGACACCGTCTCGCGGGCGCAGGTGCAGGCCCTGCAGGCCGAGCCCCCGGGCCTGGCCGATCAGGTGGAGGCCACCTGGCACTGGCTGGCACGAGGCGAGAACCGCCGTGTGCTGACGCTGGCCGACGCCGACTATCCCCAGGCCCTGCTGCACACCGAAGATCCGCCACTGCTTTTGTTCGCGATGGGCCAGGCGCTGTGCATGCCCGGGCCGCTGGTATGGCCCGAGGCCATCGCCATCGTCGGCAGCCGCAACCCGACCCCTCAGGGCGCTCTCAATGCCAGGCAGTTCGCGCGCAGCTTCGCGCAGGCGGGTTGGTGCGTGGTCTCGGGCCTGGCGCTGGGCATCGATGCCGCAGCCCACGAAGGCGCGCTGGAGGCTGGCACGGCCGATCTCGGTGGCAGGTCGCCTCGCCTGCTGACCCTGGCCGTCGTCGGCACAGGCCTGGACCGCGTCTATCCCCCGCGGCATGCGGCGCTGGCCGGCCGCATCGCCGAGCGAGGCCTGATCCTGAGCGAGTACCTGCTCGGAACCCCGCCACTGGCCGAGAATTTTCCACGCCGCAACCGCATCCTGTCGGCGCTGGCGCGTGGCACGCTGGTGGTCGAGGCGGCGGTGCAATCGGGCTCGCTGATCACCGCGCGCCTGGCCGCCGAACAGGGGCGCGAGGTGTTCGCGATCCCAGGCTCCATCCATGCGCCCCAATCGCGCGGTTGCCACGCCCTGATCAAGCAGGGCGTCAAGCTGGTGGAAACCGCCCAGGACGTGCTGGACGAATTGCCCCTAGCGGCCGCCGCCTCCACGCCAGAGCCAACGCCACACCCGAGCCCGCCACCGGCGGCAACTGTCGGCGCGGCAGACGATCCCTTGCTGCAGGCCCTGGGCCATGACCCGGTCACGCTCGACGCCCTGTGCGCACGCACCGGCCTGGACACGGCCAGCCTGTTGGCGCGCCTGCTCGCCCTGGAGTTGGAGGGCTTGGTAGCCCGCTTGCCCGGCGGCCTTTACCAGCGCATCGCGCAGGCCTGAGGCAGCCAATCCCCGCACGCGACACGGGACTTGCAGACACCCCCCTCTTCTGGGCTATATTGGGCCCATGTTTGAAGTGCTGGTGTTTGTTTACGAAAACTACTGGCGAGGCGATGCGTGTCCCGAGTTGCAGCAACTCGGACGCAAACTCAGCGCCCACGGCTTCGAGGCCGAAGAAATCCACGATGCGCTGGTCTGGCTCGATGGCCTGAACTTCGCGGCGCAATCGATCAAGCTGTCCCCCACCCCTGCGAATGTCCCCGACGAGGCACCCGTCTTCGCCTTGCAGGAGCAGTCCGCACACAGCCTGCGGGTCTACTCCGTCGCCGAGCAAGACCATCTGGGCGCGCAGTGCCTGGGCTTTCTGTCCTTCCTGGAGTCGTCGGGCGTGCTGCCCGCGCCGATGCGCGAAATCGTGATCGACCGCGCGATGGCGGCCTCGGGCAACCCGATGTCGCTGGACGCGCTCAAGATCATCGTGCTGATGGTCTATTGGAGCTTCGGCGAAGAGCCCGACGCGCTGATCCTCGACGAGCTGTGCGACGACAGCGAGGGCCGGCTGGCCCACTGACCCCGAGGCTTTAAACCGACGCGCCCGCGTTGGGGTCGTTCGGATCGTCCTTGCGCGGCGGGGCCTTGATCAGGTCTTCGCGCTTGACGCCCAGCCACATCGCGATGGCTGCGGCCACAAACACCGACGAGTAAATCCCGAACAAGATGCCGATGGTCAGCGCCAGCGCGAAGTAGTACAGGGTCGCGCCGCCAAACAGCAGCATGGACAGCACCATGATCTGCGTCGAGCCGTGGGTGATGATGGTGCGGCTGATGGTGGAGGTGATCGCGTTGTCGATCACTTCGGTGGTGTCCATCTTGCGAAAGCGCCGGAAGTTCTCGCGGATCCGGTCAAAGATCACCACCGATTCGTTGACCGAGTACCCCAGCACCGCCAGGACCGCCGCTAGCACCGCCAGTGAGAACTCCCACTGGAAGAAGGCGAAGAAGCCCAGGATGATGATGACGTCGTGCAAGTTGGCCAAGATGGCCGCCACCGCAAACTTCCATTCGAAGCGCAGGGCCAGGTAAATCATGATGCCCACCACCACCACACCCAGCGCCTTCAGGCCATCCACGGCGAGCTCCTCGCCCACCGAGGGGCCGACGAACTCGGTTCGACGCAGGTTGACCGCGGGGTCGGCCGTCTTGAGGGCCGCCAGCACCTTCTCGCTTTGCTGCGCCGAGCTCACGCCCTTCTGGGCGGGCAGGCGGATCATGACGTCGCGCGCGGTGCCGAAGTTTTGCACCTGCACGTCGGAGTAGCCCAGACCGGCCACGGTCTGACGAATCTGCTCGACGTTGGCCGGCTGGGTGTAGGCCACTTCCATGACGGTGCCGCCGGTGAATTCCACCGACAGGTGCAGGCCGCGCGTGAACAGGAAGAAAACCGCCGCCGCGAAGGTGAGGAACGAGATGATGTTGAACACCAGCGCGTGCCGCATGAACGGGATGTCCCGCCGGATCTTGAAAAACTCCACTTTTTAGGCTCCCTTGCTGCTCGGGGTCGGCAGTTCGTCCTTGGACGGGCGCCAGATGGTGCCGATGGACACGGACTTGAGCTTCTTCTGGCGGCCGTACCAAAGATTGACCAAGCCGCGCGAGAAGAACACCGCCGAGAACATCGAGGTGAGGATGCCGATGCAGTGCACCACCGCGAAACCGCGCACCGGACCGGAGCCGAAGGCGAGCAGGGCCACGCCCGCGATCAGCGTGGTGATGTTGGAGTCCAGGATGGTGGCCCACGCACGGTCATAGCCGGTATGGATGGCCGCCTGCGGGGCCGCACCGTTGCGCAGTTCCTCGCGGATGCGCTCATTGATCAGCACGTTGGAGTCAATCGCCATGCCCAGCGCCAGCGCCATGGCCGCCATACCGGGCAACGTCAGCGTGGCCTGCAGCAGCGAGAGGATGGCCACCAGCAGCAGCAGGTTGACGGCCAGCGCGATGCCGGAGATCAGGCCAAACAGCATGTAGTAGATCGCCATGAAGGCGACGATGGCGGCAAAGCCCCAGGCCACGCTGTGAAAGCCCTTGGCGATGTTCTCGGCGCCCAGGGTGGGGCCGATGGTGAGTTCTTCGATGATCTCCATCGGCGCGGCCAGCGAGCCGGCGCGCAGCAGCAGCGCCAGGTCATTGGCCTCGGGCACCGTCATGGAGCCGGAGATCTGGAAACGGTTGCCCAGCTCGCCCTGAATGACGGGTGCCGTCAGCACCTCGCCCTTGCCTTTTTCGAAGAGCACGATGGCCATGCGCTTCTTGAGGTTCTCGCGGCTGGTGTCGCGCATGATGCGGCCGCCCTTGGCATCGACGGTGAGATCAACCTTGGGCTGCTGGGTCTGCGAATCGAAACCCGGCTGCGCATCGGTGAGGCTGTCACCGGTGAGGATGACCTGCTTTTTCAGGATGATGGGTCGGCCGTCGCGTTCGAGGAAGCGCTCGGAGCCGAAGGGCACCGGGCCCGAGCCCATCTCGGCGGCGCGCGCCTCGGCGGTTTCGTCGACCAGGCGCATCTCCAGGGTGGCGGTGCGGCCCAGGATGTCCTTGGCCTTGGCCGTGTCTTGCACGCCGGGCAACTGCACAACGATGCGGTCCAGACCTTGCTGCTGGATCACCGGTTCGGCCACGCCGAGCTCGTTGATGCGGTTGTGCAAGGTGTGGATGTTTTGCTTGAGCGCCTGCTCCTGAACGCGGCGGGCCGCCTCGGGCTTGATGCTGACCTTGAGCTTGAAGTCGGTGCCATCCTGGCCACCGGCCAGTTGCAGGTCGGGGAAGGCCTCGGCCAAGCGGCGCTGGGCCTGCTCCATCACGGCGGCTTCGCGAAAGCGCACCTCCAGGGTCTGGCCATTGCGGCTGACGCCGCCGTGGCGGATGTTGGCCTCACGCAGGGACAAGCGGATGTCGCCGGCGAAAGCCTCGGCCTTCTTGGTGAGCGCGCCGGCCATGTCGACCTGCAGCATGAAGTGCACGCCACCGCGCAAATCCAGACCCAGGTACATGGGCGCCGCACGCAGGGAACTGAGCCAGGCCGGCGAGGCCGAGATCAGGTTGAGGGCAACCACATGGCTCGGATCGGCTGGGTCGGGGTTGAGGGCGCGCTGCAGGGCGTCCTTGACCTTGAGCTGGGTGTCGGTGCTGTCCACGCGCACGCGCACCGAGGTGCCTTCGAGGCTGATCGATTGCGACTGGAGGTTGGCTGCGGTCAGGGCCTGCTCGACGCGCCCCAGGGTGGCGGTGTCCACCTTGACCGTGGCCTTGCCGGCCGAGACCTGCACCGCCGGGGCTTCACCAAAGAAATTGGGCAGGGTGTAGAGGACACCCACAAGGAACGCGACCACCAGGATCGCGTACTTCCAGACCGGGTAACGATTCACGGCTTACTTGACGGTGCCCTTGGGCAGCACCTGCACGATGGCATTGCGTTGCAGCTGGACCTCGACACCGGTGGCGAGCTCGACGCCCACATAGGTGTCGCCCAGGCGGCTGATGCGACCGATCAGGCCGCCAGCGGTAGCGATCTCATCGCCCTTGGCCAGGGCTTCGATCATGGCCTTGTGTTCCTTCTGGCGCTTCATTTGCGGGCGGATCATGACGAAATACAGCACCACGAACATCAGCAGCAGCGGGAGCATGCCGGTGAGGGTGGACATCATGTCGCCGCCGGCAGCGGGGGCCTGGGCGTATGCGGAGGAAATGAACACGTGTTGGCTCCTAGGGATTTTTGGGACGTCAGACCGCCCAGGCCGCCGTCCTGTCAGCAGACCCGGCCTCGCGGCGAAAACAGCGGATTGTAGGGCCCGGGGCAAAGCCGGGCCGGGGCCGGGCCCTCTTCAGG
>CANGSD010000021.1 GCA_947455875.1 Comamonadaceae bacterium | reverse complement strand
TCCTCGCCCTCGCGCGAGCTGGCGAACATCACCACCGGCTGCTCCAGGTACCCGCGCCAGGTGCGGCCTCGCGCCAGTTGCACAGGATCGGGCTGTGCATCGAACTTGAGGTTGCCCACCACTGCGCTCACGCGCGCGCCCACCTGCGACAGGCGCTGGGCGTCGTCCTCGCTCTGGGCCCACACCGCCGCCAGCGCACCAAAGGCGGGCCGGGCCAGCGCACGCAGACGCAGGGTCTGGCGCAGCGACTTGGGCGACAGACGCGCATTGGCCAGGGTCAGTGGCACCCCGCGCTGCGCGCAGGCGGCCGTGAGGTTGGGCCAGACCTCGGTTTCCATCAGCACGCCGGCGCAGGGCTGAAAGTGATCGAGAAAGCGCGCCACAGCCTGCGGCGTATCCCAGGGCAGCCAGGCTTGCTGGTCACCGGCTTGCAGCAGTCGCTCGCCCTCGGCGCGCCCGGTAGCCGTGCCGTGCGTGAGCAGAAGGCGCAGCGAAGGATCGCGCTCACGCAGGGCCTGCACGAGGATGGCTGCCGCGCGGGTCTCCCCTAGCGACACGGCATGGATCCAGAGTGCGCCAGGTTGCGCGGGCGCGTCATAGTGCGCGAGACGCTCGTCGATCGCGTGCAGATAGCCCGGCTCTTGCTGCCCGCGACGCTGCAGCTTGCGCAGCATCAGCGGCTGCGCCGCGCGCAGGGCCAGGCTGTAGATCGAACGCGCGAGAGCGGTCAATGCGCGGCCTCTGCAAACGTGGCATCGGGCTTGACGGTGCGTAGCAGGGCCAGCATGTCGGCCTCGATGCGTCGCAGCGCCTGCGGTGTGTGTCCCTCGAAACGCAGCACCAGCACCGGGGTGGTGTTGGAGGCGCGAATCAGGCCAAAGCCATCGGGCCAATCCACGCGCACACCGTCGATGGTGGACACCTCGGCGGGCGCATCGAAGCGGGCCGAGGCCACCAGGCGCGCCACCAGCGCATGCGGCTCGCCTTCGGCGCAGCGCACATTGAGTTCGGGCGTGGCGTGGCTGGTCGGCAGGGCGTTGAGCACCGCGCCGGGATCGGCGTCGCGCGAGAGGATCTCCAAGAGGCGCGCCGCCGCATAGGTGCCGTCGTCGAACCCGAACCAACGCTCCTTGAAGAAGATGTGGCCGCTCATCTCGCCGCCCAGAGGCGAGTCGACTTCTTTCATACGGGCCTTGATCAGGGAGTGGCCCGTCTTGAACATCAGGGGCACGCCACCGGCCTCTCGGATGGCAGGGGCCAGGCGCTGCGAGCACTTGACGTCAAAGACGATGGTGCCGCCAGGTACGCGCGAGAGCACATCGCGGGCGAACAGCATCATCTGGCGGTCGGGGTAGATGGTGTGGCCGTCGGGCGTGACGATGCCCAGACGGTCGCCGTCGCCGTCGAAGGCCAGGCCCAGTTCGGCGCCGCTCGATTGCAAGGCGGCGATCAGGTCACGCAGGTTCTCGGGCTTGCTCGGGTCGGGGTGGTGATTCGGGAAATTGCCATCGACCTCGGAATACAACTCGATCACCTCGCAGCCCAGGGCACGCAAGATGCCCGGGGCCGAGGCGCCGGCCACGCCGTTGCCGCAGTCGACCACCACGCGCATGGGGCGCGCAAGCTTCACGTCCGAGACGATACGATCACGATAGGGCTGCAGCACGTTGATGTTGCGCACACGTCCGGGCGTGGCGGTTGGTGCAACACCTTCCTCCATCGCGCGGCGCAAATCCTGGATCTCCTGGCCGTGGATGGCACGACCGGCCAGCACCATCTTGAAGCCGTTGTCATCGCGCGGGTTGTGGCTGCCGGTGACCTGGATGCCGCTGGCACACAGGGTACTGGCGGCGAAGTACAGCATGGGCGTGGTGGCCATGCCGATGTCGATCACGTCCACCCCGGCAGCGACCAGGCCGCGCACCAGGACCGCCGACAGGGTCGGGCCGCTCAAACGCCCGTCGCGGCCCACGGCCACTGTGCGCTCGCCGGCGCGCAGGGCCGCAGCGCCAAAGGCCAGCCCCAGGGCATGGGCCATGTCTTCGTTCACAGTGGACGGCACGGTGCCGCGGATGTCGTAGGCCTTGAAGATGGTGGGAGACAGGGTCATGGGCGTGGATCGTGTGAGGCCGCATGCAGGCGCGGACCAGGCGCATTGTGGCAGGGACGGCACGGTCCTGATCATCGGAAACAGCCTGGCTCCTAGCCATCCGTGCGTATCATCCGCGCATGCCCGCTTCCCCCCTCTCACGCGCATGGGTCACGGCCACGCATGACAGCCCCCTGGGGCCCATTTGGCTGGCCGCCAGTGCGCATGGGCTGACCGGTCTGTGGTTCGAGGACCAGCGCCATGGGCCCGCCCATTTCGCGCAGTGGCGCCCCGAGCCCGCGCACCCGGTGTTGACGCAGGCACGCCGCCAACTCGATGCCTACTTCGCCCGCTCGCACACCGTCTTCGATCTGCCGCTGGATCTGTCGGCAGGCACCGAATTTCAGACACGCGTGTGGCAGGCTCTGCGGGCCATCCCCGCGGGCCTCACACAAAGCTATGCGGCGCTGGCCGAGCGCATCGGCGCGCCACACGCCGTGCGCGCTGTGGGCGCAGCGGTGGGTCGCAACCCGGTCAGCATCGTGGTGCCCTGTCACCGGGTGATCGGTGCATCGGGCGCGCTCACCGGCTATGCGGGCGGTCTCGCGCGCAAGACGGCCTTGCTGCGGCTAGAGGGTGCGCTCGCGTGAGGAATGGGCTGGACTTCGCGGTTCTGAGCGCGATCTGGGGCAGCTCATTCCTGTTCATGCAGATGGCGGCGCCGCAGTTCGGCGTGATGCCGACCGCCGCCCTTCGGGTGGGGATCGCTTCGCTGGTGCTGTTGCCACTGGTGTGGCATCGCGATCTGCTGCCCATGCTGCATCGCCACTGGCGTGCCACCTTCCTGGTGGGCGTCTTCAACTCCGGCATCCCTTTCGTCCTCTACGCCTTCGCGCTGGCCCATCTCAGTACGGGCCTGACCTCGATCCTGAATGCCACCACGCCGATGTTTGGCGCGCTGGTGGCCTGGATCTGGCTGCGTGATCGACCGGTTGCCTCGCGCGTGACCGGTTTGGTGATTGGCTTTATCGGCGTGGCCTTGCTCGCGGGGCGAGGCGCGGGCCTGCGCCCCGAAGCTGAGATGCAGATCGCGGTGTGGGCGGTGCTGGCCTGTCTGGCCGCGTGCCTGTGCTACGGCATCTCCGCGAGCTTCACCAAACGCTATCTGGCCGACACCCCGTCGATGGTGACGGCTACAGGTAGCCAACTGGGCGCCACGCTGGCACTGGCACTGCCCGCGCTGGTGGCCTGGCCCGAGCAGATGCCCGATCTGCGGGCCTGGGGCGCGATGCTGGTGCTCGGGGTGGCCTGCAGCGGCGTGGCCTATCTTCTGTTTTTCCGTTTGATCGAACGCACCGGCGCGGCCCGTGCGCTGACCGTGACCTTCCTCATTCCGGTGGCGGCCATGACCTATGGCGTGGTGTTTCTCGACGAAGTTCTCACCGCGTGGATGGTGATGTGCGGGGCGATCATCCTGCTTGGGACGGCCTTGTCCAGCGGGCTGATCACCGTGCCCTGGCGAGGCGACACGACCCCACGCACCTGAGAGGGCTCCCACTGGCCTGAAGGAGCCATTACGAGGCGGCCTTCTCCGACGCGTAAGCTCGAGCGCGAATTCCAGAATCCGTTTGACGCCACTGTCAGGACGGATTGCCATGAACGCTCGAGTCGCTGCGACGCTGATCTTCCTGTGCGGCCAGGCGCTGGCCACGCCCGCAGGGTCCAACGATCCGCCACCCCCCCTGCATGTGCCTGTGCATTCCGCGAGGACGAGCACCCCACCGCCCTCCCCCCCGCCTGCGCCCAGCGAACGCGCGCTGGTGCTCGCAGGCCTGGCCCTGATGGCTGGCATTGCCCTGCGACGCATGGGCGAAGGGGCGCCATGACGACAGCCAGCCTGGGCGCGCGCACCGAGCGCGCGATGAAGTGGAGCGCGCTGACCACCGCCGCCCGCTTTGCCTTGCAACTGGGCGCGCAGGTGGCGCTCGCGCGCTTGCTCGGGCCCGGCAACTACGGCATTTACGGCATCGGTATCGCAGTGCTGACCTTCGCCACCTTCCTGGCCGGCACCGGCTTTAGCTACAGCCTGCTGCTGCAGCCGCAGGTGGACACCCCCGACATTCGCTTCGCCTTCACTTGGCAGGTGCTGGCCGGCGCAGTGTGCGCACTGACCATGGTGCTGGTCGCGCCGGTACTGGCCGACTACTTTCGGGAACCCGGCGTGGCCAGCATGCTGCGTTGGCTGGCCCTGGCCTGTGTGCTCACCTCCGCCAGCGGTACGGCGCTGTGTCTGCTGCAACGTGACCTGGACTTTCGCGCGCTGGGCCTGATCCAACTGGCCGCCTACGCCGTGGGCTACCTGGGCGCCGGCCTGCCACTGGCCCTGGCGGGCTGGGGCGCTGACGCCTTGGCGCTGGCCTGCGTGGTGCAGGCAGCCGTGGTGCTGGCGGGCTGCTGGTGGCGCCACCCGCATCCGCTGTGGCCGCTGCTGCGCGCGCCTACGCGCAACCAGGCTCTGAACACCGGTGGCACCGTGTTCGCCACCAATCTGGTGAACTGGCTTTTGAGCAACCTCGATCGCCTGATCATCGCTCGGTTGCTGCAGACGCATGCTGTGGGTCTGTACACCCTGGCCTGGAATCTGGCGCAGATTCCGGTGACGCTGATGGTGGGCGCGCTGCAACCCGCCTTTCTGGCCGCTGGCGCGAAGCTGGCCGGCGAGCCGCTGCGCCTGGGTCAGGCCTGGCGGCAGCTGCTGGCGGCGGTGCTGGTGATCGTGATGCCGGTGGCGGTGTCGCTGGCGCTGGTGGCACAGGACCTGGTGGCCTTGCTCTATGGGCCCGATTGGGTCGACACCGGCTGGTTGCTGGCGCTGATGTTCCTGTGCCTGCCCGCCTGGGCCGGTTGGGGCGTGTCCACGCCCGTGTTGTGGAACACCGGCCGCAAGCATCTGGAGGCGCGGCTGCAAGGGCCGCTCTTGATCCTGGCCGTACCGGCCTGGTGGCTGCTCGCGCCCTATGGTCTGGGCGCAGCGGTGGCGGTCACCGTGGGGGTCACCCACGTGCGGGCGGTCTTGATCATCGGCGCCGGCCTGCACGGTCTGGGGCTGCGCGCGAGCAGCCTGCTGCCACTGATCGCGCGTGGGGCGCTGCTCTCGCTCGGATGCGGCCTGGCAACGCTGGCCGCTCAATCCGGCGCGGAGCAACTGTCCCTGCCCCCGACCCTGCACGCCGCGGCCTCATTGGCTGCGGGCAGCGTGGCGGCCCTCACGACCGGTCTGCTGGTGGCCTGGACACTGCCGAGCCTGCTGGGGCAGGACGCGCGCCAGGTGCTCGCACGCGTGCTGCCCTTCATGCGGCCCACGCCCACCGTGGCCTCGGCCGCCTAGGAGACACGGCATGCACCGCGGCCCCACCACCGGCCTTTTGCACTGGACGTTCCCCGCGATGCTGCTCGTGGGCGCACTGGCCGCCGCCACCAGCGGGCGTGACCTGACCCAGAGCTTCTCGGACTTGCAAGCAATCGCCGAGCCGACGCGGCCGACGATCCTGGTCTGGGTGCAGCGCGCGGTATCGCTGCTGCTCTTGCTGGCGGCGTTGGAACAAATCCTCAATCACATCGCGCTGCAAAGGCGCACGCCTTCACCGACCTTGCTGGCGGCCTTCATCGCCTTCTGGGTCGGCACCATCGGCGCGCCCGCGGTGCTAGGCGCACACCCGGCGATCAGTCACGAGCTGTTGTATGCGCCCGCCGTCGGTATCGCCGCCTGCCTGGTGGGCGCCAGCGAGCGCGATCGCATCCTGCATGCCGCGCGCGATGCCCTGATGGTCTTGATGCTGGCCGGCCTGCTGGCCGTGGCGGTGCGGCCTACGCTGGTGCTGGACCCAAGCTACGACGCGGGCCTGCTAGCGGGTGTGCCGCGCTTTGCTGGCCTGACCCCGCATGCGGTGACCCAAGGCTCGCTGGCGCAGGGGGCAACCTTGCTGCTGTGGGCGTTTCCGTACCGTCATCGCTGGACGAACCGTGCGGCCTGGGCGCTGACCCTGGGCGTGCTGCTGATCGCACAGTCCAAGGCCGCGTGGATCGCGTGTGGGGTCTGCCTGGGCGCGATGGCAGCCGTACGACATGGCAACGCGCTGCGGCGCGGTCTGGCCGACCCCCGCCAGAGCCAGTCCGCAAGCCTGATGTTGATCGGCCTGGGCGCACTCGTGCTGGCGAGTACGGTGGCGGTGATCGTGGGGGACGCGGGCACGCGCGTGAGCGACTTCCTGGAAAGCCCCGAGGGCGCGCGGATGGCCACCCTGACCGGCCGCGACCGGATCTGGGCGATCGCGGCGCAGGAGTGGCGAAGTCACCCGGTCTTCGGCTATGGCCTGACGCTGTGGGATGCCGCGTACCGCGCCCGCATCGACCTGCCCCATGCCACCCACGCCCACAACCAGTTCATGGACGATGCTGCGCGCGCGGGCAGCGTCGGCGTGATCGCTCTGGTGGTCTATGCCGCCGTCCTGCTGGTGATGTCAGTGCGCTATGCGCGGGCGACTGGCGGGCTATCCATCGCATTTTTTCTCTCGCTGGCGCTGCGCGCAGTCAGTGAGGTGCCGCTAACGCTGCTCGGATACGGCAGCGAACTGTTCATGCAGGGGCTCTTTTTGGTGATCCTGTCAGCGACCACTCTCGAGCGACCCGCGCGTAGAAGCCACACCTTCCCTCTGCGCTACGGAGTCGTGCGATGAGCCTGCGGTTCTCGGTCGTCATTCCGCTTTACAACAAGGCTCGCTTCATTGAGGGGACCGTGGCGTCGGCGCTGCGACAGACCCTGTCGCCGCTGGAAGTGATCGTGATCGATGACGGATCCACCGACGGCAGCCTCAAGGCGCTGTCGGGCCTGCGCGATGACCGGCTACGGCTGGTGCGCCAGTCCAACGCCGGGGTCTCCGCCACTCGAAACCGCGGCATCGACCTGGCGCGCGGCGATTGGGTGGCCCTGCTCGATGCAGACGATATCTACCACCCGCAATTCCTGGAGGAACTGGCCCGCGCCCATGCCCTATTTCCTGAGGCTGACATGCTGGGCACACGCTTTCGCATCGTGATGGAACACACGGGCCAGCCCTTCACGACCTGGCCCGTGCCCAAGGCCTTTTGCGAGGTGGAATTGATCGATGACCTGCGTCTGCGCTGGATGAAAAACGCACCGCTTTGCAGCAGCAGTGTGGCGGTCCGCACCACACGCCTGCGCGCCATGCAGCCACGGTTCGTGGAAGGCGAGTCCTGGGGCGAGGACCTGGACATGTGGTTTCGCATTGCCGACCAAACCCCGGTGGCCGTGGTCAATGGACCGTATTCCACGGTGCGTGGCGACGTGCCGGGTAGCCTCACCTCCCAATACCGGCAGCGCTTCGCGCCCTTTCTCCAGCGGATGCAGGAGCAGGCCCTGAATGGCACCCTGCCGGCGCGGCATCGCACCTCGGCGCTGTGGTTCGTGGCGCAGCAGCAAGTGACCCTGGCGCGCGAATCCTTGGCTGCTGGCGAACGCGCACAGGCCTTGTCGTGGCTGCTGCAGGCACGCCATGGGCTGCGCACCCGGCGCTGGCACCTCACCCTGGCCATGGCCCTGTTCATGCCTGTGGGCCTGGCCGATCGTTGGCAACGCTGGCGCCTGCGCAGCGCCGACGTGTACTCGCAGGAGGCGCTGCGATGACGCTCCCCAGCGGCGCCGCCCCCTGCACCGTGTCGGTGATCATCAAGGCGCTTAACGAAGAAGCCCATATCGCCCCGGCGATCGAGAGCGCACTGGCCGCTGTGTCCGACCTGTCTGGTGAAGTGGTGCTGGCCGATTCCTGCTCCGAGGACCGGACACTGGAGATTGCCAGCGCCTACCCGATCCGGATCGTGCAATTGTGCGACGCGGGTGAACGCAGCTGCGGCATCGGGCCCCAACTGGGCCTGCAGCATTCGCGCGGTGACTACCTGTACGTGATGGACGGCGATATGCGTTTGCAACCGGGCTTTCTCCAGCAGGCACTGCGGTTCCTGGCCCAGCACCCGGAAGTGGCCGGTGTGGGCGGCACGCTGATCGAATGCAATGACACACATCTGGAGTACCGCGAGCGCACACTACGCATGGCGCACAGCGAACCCCATCGTGTGCCCGGCCCGGTGGATCGCCTCGATGGCGGCGCCCTCTATCGTCGGCGCGCGATCACCGAGGTGGGCTATCTATCCGACCGCAACCTCCACAGCTACGAAGAATTCGATCTGGCAGCGCGTCTGCGGGCACGGGGCTGGAAGCTGTGGCGACTGCCCGTCGATGCGGTGAGCCACCAGGGGCACACCACCCACGCCCTAGGCCTGTTGTGGCGACGCTGGTGCACACGCTATGCCTGTGGCAGTGGGGAATTGCTGCGGGCGGCGATCGGGCAGCCTTGGTGCCGGTTGGTGCTGCGTGATGTGCGCGAGCTGCGGCTGTATGGGGCCGTGCTGGCGCTCTGGGGGGCGCTGGGTCTGGCAGCCTGGCTGCCGATACCCACGCCCACCCGTATCGGCGTGATGGCGGTGATCACCCTGCTGCCCCTGGCAGCGGTGACGCAACGCAAACGATCCCTCAGCCGCGCGGCCTACGCCCTGCTGTCCTGGCATGTGCAGGCGGCCGGCATGGTGCGCGGGCTGCTGCGAGCGCGTCGCCCCCCTGCGCAGCCCATTGCCAGCCGCATCCTGCGTGAACCCGACGAAGCACTCCGGCTCCGACCGGACAGCGCGAACGCTGCGCCCGCACGCCCGCAACCCCCTTCTGCCCAAGCCACCTGACCGGACTGCCCACCATGCCCGCGCCTGCGCCTCGCCCCTACATCTACATCGCCTGCCCCTGGACGCCCGTGGGTGGCGGCATGTTCAAGGTCGCGGACTACCTGATTCAGTCGCAGTGCGACCCGGCGGATGCACCCACCAAGGCCATGACACCACCGCGCGGCGCGCAGCTGCGGCCCCTGGATACCCGCGGCGCACGCGGCCCGCTCTGGTCACTGGGCGTATTGGCCGTCGCCCTGTTGCGGCTGGTGCAAGGCCGCTGCAGCGGCCGGCTGGCGGGCGTACATGTGAACATGGCCGAGCGCCTAAGCCTGGTGAGAAAAAGCGTGGTCGTCATGGCTTGCCATGCCCTGGGCATCCCGGTGATCGTGCACCTGCATGCGGCGCAACTGCATCGCGCCTGGCCCACGTTCCCGGCACTGGCGCGCACCGTGGTGCGTCATGTTTTTTCGCTGCCCGCCTGCTGCATCGTGCTGGGGCGTGAGTCGGCGAACTTTGTACAGCGCGAACTGGGCGTGCCCGCCCACCGGATCGAGCGCGTGATCAACGGCGTGCCCGAGCCCGCTTGGCCGCGCCCACCACGCACCCTCAAAGATCCGACCCCACAGCTGCTGTTCGTGGGCAATCTTTCCGTGCGCAAGGGCGTGCCGGAGCTCCTGCGCGCGCTGGCGTTGTCGCCCCTGGCTGGCATGCCGCTGCGCCTGACCCTGGCGGGCGGGGGCGACATCGAAGGCTTTCGCGCGATCGCGCAGGCGATGGGCCTGGGCAACCGCGTGTGCTTTGCCGGTTGGACCGAGCAGGCACAGGTGGCGCGGCTGATGTCCGAGGCCGATCTGCTGGTGCTGCCCTCGCACGACGAAGGCCTGCCCCTGGTGATCCTGGAGGCCCTGGCCTGCGGGGTGCCGGTGGTGTGCACGCCGGTCGGCGAGATTCCCCATGTCCTGCAAGACCGCCTGCACGCCCGCTTCGTCGCAGCGGGCGATGTCACAGGCCTGGCGCGCACCCTGGCGGTCCTGCTTACCGATGCGCCGCAGCGCGCAGCCCTGTCGCAGCAGGGGCGCGCCTTGTATCGGCAATCGTTTGCCCTGCCTCGTTTCTTCGACCAGATCGCCGCCCTACACCTGCGCCACTTCGGTGTCGCGGGTCAGCGCACGCCCGACTCCACGCCTGCGCGCACCCCGGCTTCGCCGCAAGAGGCCGCCGCATGAGCGCCGCCGGAGGCAGGAAGCCACCCGCAGTGGGCGGACGCGGGGGCGTTTCATGATCGAGGACGCGCACAGCTTGCCCGCCCACACCCGGCTGGACAGCGAGGTCTGTGTGGTCGGTGCCGGGCCGGCCGGTATCGCGCTGGCCCTAGCTCTGGGCGAGCAAGGCATCCCGGTGCTGCTGCTGGAGGCGGGTCGCGATGCGCCCGATGCCGCCGCACAAACCCTGTACGAGGGCGAGCTAGCCAATCCCGATCACAGC
>CANGSD010000020.1 GCA_947455875.1 Comamonadaceae bacterium | reverse complement strand
CTGAAGGACTCGGGCGAGATGAAGCCCTGGAAGGCCGCGAACATCGAGCCCGATACGCCGCCGAAGGTGGCGCCCATGCCGAAGGCGAGTAGCTTCATGTTGCGGGTGTTGATGCCCATGGCCTTGGCGGCGATCTCGTCTTCGCGGATCGCCATCCAGGCGCGGCCGATGCGCGAGAGCTCCAGGCGGTGGCAGATGATGACGCTGGCCACGACCAGCACCATGAACAGGTAGTAATACAGAGTGACCGAGGACAGCGTGAAGCCGCCAATCTCCAGCGGCTTGGCCAAGGGCACGCCCATCACCGTGATGCCGTCGATCTGCCCCAGGCCCTTGGGGCCGTTGGTGATGTTGACGGGATGGTCCAGGTTGTTCATGAACACCCGGATGATTTCGCCAAAGCCCAGGGTGACGATGGCCAGGTAGTCGCCCCGTAGCTTGAGGGTGGGCGCCCCCAGCAAGATGCCGAAGATGCCGGCCAGCAAGGCCGCGAGGGGAACCACCAGCCAGATCGGAGTGTGCAGGCCATTGGGAAAGGCCTGCGCAAACCATTCGAAGGTGTCGGCCAGATGCGGCGATGCCATCAAGCCATACAGGTAAGCGCCAATGGCGAAGAAGGCGACGAAGCCCAGATCGAGCAGGCCGGCAAAGCCCACCACGATGTTCAGACCGAGGGCCAGCAGCACATAGAGCAGGGCCATGTCGGCGGTGCGCACCCAGAAGTTGCCCATGGACTGCAGCAACAAGGGCAGGAGCAGCAGCAAGATGGCCGTGAAGACCAGGGTGCGTTTGTTCTGGAAATCGATCATGGTCAGCCCCTGTGCCTCAGGCGCGATCGGCCACGCGTTCACCGAGCAGACCCGAGGGGCGCAGCGTGAGCACCACGATCAGGACGACGAAGGCGAAGATGTCGGTGTAATGGCTGCCCAGAACGCCGCCGGTGAGGTCACCGATGTAGCCCGAACCGATGGATTCAATCAGACCCAGGAGCACACCGCCCACGACCGCACCCGCCAGGTTGCCGATGCCGCCGAACACCGCTGCGGTGAAGGCCTTGAGCCCGGGCAAGAAGCCCATGGTGTGTTGCACGGTGCCGTAATTCGAGGCGTACATCACGCCAGCGATCGTGGCCAGCACGGCGCCGATGATGAAGGTGGCCGAGATGACGGTGTCGGGCTTGACGCCCATGAGGGCGGCCACGCGCGGGTTCTCGGCGGTGGCACGCATGGCGCGGCCCAGGCGCGTGTAGTTCACGAGATACATCAGCACCGCCAGCGACACCGCGGTGACGCCCAGAATCATGATTTGCGTGGGCGTGATCACGGCACCGGCCACATCGATGGGGGCGGTGGGCAACAGCGCGGGGAAGGCCTTGTGATTGGGCTTGAAGATGATCATGGCCAGCGTCTGCAGCAAGATGGAGACGCCGATGGCGGTGATCAGGGGCGCCAGCTTGGGGCTGTTGCGAAGCGGGCGGTAGGCGATCTTCTCGATGGCGAAGTTCAGGCTGGCGGTGACCACGCAGGAAATCAGCAGGGCCACGATCAGCAGCACCCAACCGGGCACGCCCGGCATGGCCTCCTTGGCAGTGACGATGATGGCCCAGCTCGTGAGTGCACCCACCATGAGCACTTCGCCATGGGCGAAATTGATCAGGTTGATGATGCCGTACACCATGGTGTAGCCCAGAGCGACCAAGGCATACATGCTGCCCAGGACCAGGCCGTTGATGATCTGCTGCAGCAGGATGTCCATGAAACTTCTTTGTGTGACGCGCCGCCAACGATCCAGCAAGAAGCCCGTCAAAAGGCGGACCGTGGAGCGTCGCGGATTGTAGCCAGCGGGCCCTGATCGTCGCGCCGGGTTTTCCCGCGAAAACCCGCCCTGACGCAGGGGAAATCAGTCGGCCGGGCCCGAGGCCGCGTCGTCGAGCGCACGCAGCTGGCGCAGCTTTTCGGCGATGCGGATTTCCAGTCCGCGCTCGACAGGCTGATAAAAGCGCGCAGGGGGCATGCCCTCGGGAAAGTAGTTCTCGCCCGCGGCATAGCCACCCGCTTCGTCATGGGCGTAGCGATAGCCCTTGCCGTAATCGAGGTCCTTCATCAGACGGGTGGGTGCATTGCGAAGGTGCATGGGCACCGCGCGGGTGCCATCGTGCTGCACGAAAGCGCGCATGGCCTTATAGGCGGAATACACGGCGTTGGACTTGGCAGCCACCGCCAGATAGACCACGCATTCGGCCAGCGCCAGCTCGCCCTCGGGTGAACCCAGGCGCTCGTAGGTCTCGGCGGCATCGAGGGCCATGCGCAGGGCGCGTGGGTCGGCCAGGCCGATGTCCTCGGTCGCCATACGCACCAGGCGGCGTGCGAGGTAGCGCGGGTCGGCGCCGCCATCGAGGATGCGCACAAACCAGTACAGGGCGGCATCGGGGTCAGAGCCACGTACGCTTTTGTGCAAGGCGCTGATGGTGTCGTAGAACTGCTCGCCGCCCTTGTCGAAGCGGCGCATGCGCTCGCCCAGCACCTTGAGCAACCAGTCGTCGGTGATCTCGGACAGGTGCTGCGCGCGGGCCGTGACAGCCAGGGTCTCCAGCGTATTGAGCATGCGCCGGGCATCGCCATCGGCATAGGCCACCAGGCGCTGCAAGGCCGCAGTTGCCAGCGGGGGCACCGCACCCAGCGCTTGCGCGCGCGTGACCAGCTGCGCGAGGTCGTCCTCGGACAGGGGCTGCAGCACATAGACCGCGGCGCGCGAGAGCAAGGCCGAATTGACCTCGAAGGACGGGTTCTCGGTGGTGGCGCCGATGAAGGTGAAGAGGCCCGACTCGACATGCGGCAGGAAGGCGTCCTGCTGGCTCTTGTTGAATCGATGGACCTCGTCGACGAAGACGATGGTGCGCTGGGGCGCCAGACCCGACTGCGCCAGGCGGGCCTGTTCGACGGCCTCGCGGATGTCCTTGACGCCGCCGAGCACCGCGCTGATGGTGATGAACTGCGCGTCGAAGGCCCGCGCCATGAGGCGGGCGATGGTGGTCTTGCCCACACCGGGTGGGCCCCAAAGGATGCAGCTATGCGGCTGGCCGGACTCGAAGGCAATGCGCAGGGGCATGCCGGGCCCCAGCAGGTGCTGCTGGCCGATCACGTCGGCCAGCGTGGCCGGGCGCAGTTGTTCGGCCAGGGGCGAATGCGGGGGCGCTTGCGGAGAGCTCACGAGCCGAGTGTAGAGGCGCGCTTAGGGCCGCAGCACGTCGGCGCCCGGCGGCGGCTTGAACTGGAAGGTCTCGGCGGGCAAGGCGGGATTGATCTCCATGCGGCCGAAACGCAGCGCGGATTGCTGGCCCAGGCTGTCCTGGATGTCCAGGGCGGCGAATTCGCCCCCGCGAAAGCCGATGCGCACGCTGCGCAAGACGCCGTCACGCGCACGCGGTGTGGCCTGCACCCATTGCAGGCCGTCGCGGTCGGGGGCGGAGGCGAGCTCGAACTCCTGGCGCAGCGCCGCGAGGTCGGAGGCGGTGGCGATCAAGGCGGCCGGTGTAGACCCCAGGGCCTGCGCCTGACGTCGGGCGGTGACCTGATTCAGGTCGGGGTCGTGCAACCACAGCGTCTGACCATCGGCCACGATGGTTTGCGGGAAGGGCTTGCGGTAGGTGAAGCGAAAGCGGTTGGGGCGCTGAAACTCGAAGCTGCCCGCAGACTGCTTGCTGCGCGGCGCCTGGCCCTCGCGCGCGGGGGCGGTGACCACTTGGGTGAAATCGGCGCGGCCCGAGCGCGTGGTGCGCAGGAAATTCTCGAGGGCTTCGAGGCCATCGGTCTGTGCGGCGGCAGGCAGCGCACCGGTCAGCGCGAGCCCCAGCGCCACCCCCAGGGTCAGCGACGCATGACGACGCTTCATTCCGCAGCCCGCTGCGGCACCAGGATGTCGCGTTGACCCGCACCGTTCATGGCACTGACCAGGCCCGCTTTCTCCATGTCCTCGACCAGGCGCGCGGCGCGGTTGTAGCCGATCTTCAGGTGACGCTGCACCAGCGAAATGCTGGCTTTGCGGTTCTTGAGAACGACTTCGACCGCCTGGTCGTACATCGGATCTTTCTCGCCACCCTCACCGCCGGCGCCGGCGCCGGCCGCACCTTCGTCGTCGAGCGTGCCACCTTCGAGCACGCCCTCGATGTAATCCGGCTCGCCGCCCTGCTTTTTCAGGTAGGCGACCACCCGGTGCACCTCGTCGTCACTGACGAAGGCGCCGTGCACACGCACCGGCAGACCGGTGCCGCTGGCCATGTACAACATGTCGCCCATGCCCAGCAGGCTCTCGGCTCCCATCTGGTCGAGGATGGTGCGGCTGTCGATCTTGCTGGACACCTGGAAGGCAATGCGGGTGGGGATGTTGGCCTTGATCAGGCCGGTGATGACGTCGACGCTGGGGCGCTGCGTGGCCAGAATCAAATGGATGCCCGCAGCGCGGGCCTTCTGGGCCAGACGCGCAATGAGCTCCTCGACCTTCTTGCCCACGACCATCATGAGGTCGGCCAGTTCGTCGATCACCACCACGATGTGCGGCAAGCGCGTGAGCGGCTCGGGGCTGTCGGGTGTGAGGCTAAAGGGGTTGTCGATGAACTTTTCCTTGGCGGCGGCCTCATCGATCTTGGCGTTGTAGCCCGCGAGGTTGCGCACGCCCAGCTTGGACATGAGCTTGTAGCGACGCTCCATTTCGGCGACGCACCAGTTCAGGCCATGCGCCGCCTGGCGCATGTCGGTGACCACGGGCGCGAGCAGATGCGGGATGCCTTCGTAGACCGACATCTCCAGCATCTTGGGGTCGATCATCAAGAGGCGCACATCGCGCGCCTCGGCCTTGTACAGGAGCGACAGGATCATCGCGTTGATGCCCACCGACTTGCCCGAGCCGGTGGTGCCGGCCACCAGCACGTGCGGCATCTTGCCCAGGTCGGCCACCACCGGGTTGCCGATGATGTCCTTGCCCAGGCCCATGGTCAGAAGCGACTTGGCTTCGTTGTACACCTGCGAGCCCAGGATCTCGGACAGACGGATGGACTGGCGCTTGGCATTGGGCAATTCCAGCGCCATGTAGTTCTTGCCGGGAATGGTCTCGATCACGCGGATAGATACCAGCGAGAGCGAACGCGCCAGGTCTTTGGCGAGGTTGACGATCTGCGAGCCCTTGACGCCGGTGGCCGGCTCGATCTCGTAGCGGGTGATGACGGGGCCGGGCTGGGCCAGCACCACGCGCACCTCGACGCCGAAATCGCGCAGCTTTTTCTCGATCAGGCGCGAGGTCATCTCCAGGGTTTCGGAGGACACCGTCTCCTGGCGCGCGGCGGCGGCGTCCAGCAGATCGACCTGGGGCAGCGTGCTGTCGGGGAGTTCGTTGAACAGGGGCTTTTGCCGCTCCTTGGCCACGCGCTCGCTCTTGGGCACATCGGCCAGCACCGGCTCGATCATCACCGGCGTGGCGTGCAGCTCCTGGATCTCGGTGCGCTCCTCGAGCACGATCTCTTCGCGCTCGCGAGCCGCCTGTTGGCCCAGGGCCAGGTCTTGTGCGATCTCGCGCTGCTCGCGGCGCGAGGCGATGAAGCCGTCAATGCGCGCGCCGATGCCCTCGGCCAGCTGGGCCCAGGAGAAGCGAAAGACCATGGCCATGGCCACCACGACCAGCGCAATCGCGATGAGCCCGGAGCCGGTGAACCCCAGCCACTTGACCGACGCTGGCCCGACTAGGAAACCCAGCGCGCCGCCCGCATGGTCTGGCAGGCGCGGCTCGAAACGGTACAGGCGCGACCACTCGAGGGCGGCACTCGGCGACACCAGAAGCAGCAGGCCGCACCAGAACACCAGACGATCACGCACGGTGCGCGCAGGCGCCGGCGGCTCGCCCTCGGCCCGCATCCACACGGCCAGGGAGGCGAACCAGGCGCGCACGCCCGCCGCCAGACACCACCAGACCGAGAAGCCCAAAAGGAAATAGCTGGCGTCGGCCAGCACCGCCCCCAGACGGCCACCCCAATTGCGCGTGGGACCGCCGCTGCCCGAGGTGGAGAAGGCGGCGTCTTGGGCGGAATGCGTGGCCAGGGCCAGGAACCAGAACACCAAGGCCAGCAGGCCCAACACCAGGGCGATTTCGTGCGCGAAACGACGGATGCCCGAGGGCGGCTGCGGGCGGTTCGTGTCGGTCGGGTTGTGCAGGGTGTGGAGCGAGTAGGACATCGGTGCAAAAACAGGTCAGACCGCCTAGGGTATCCGAGTCAGCCCAGGGTGCTCAGATGCTCTTTGATCAGCATCGAGCCGTCTTCACGGGTTTCGACGAAACCGCGCCCCTCCAGGTCCTTCATCACCCGGCTGACCATTTCTCGGGACGCACCCACCATTTTGGCGATGTCCTGGCGGGAAATGCGGTCTCGCACGGCCAGATGCCCCTCGCGATCGGGCTGGGCGAACTCGAGCAGGGCCCGGGCGACGCGCCCGTAGACGTCCATCAGGGCCAGGGATTCGATCTTGCGGTCGGCCTGGCGCAGGCGCTGGACCAGGCCCTTCATGATGGCGTAGGCCATGGAGTTGTTTTCGGGCAGGCAGCGGGCGAACTCGGCGCGGCCCAGGGCCAGCATGTCGGTCTGGACCTCGGCCCGCACGGAGGCCGAGTGCGCCTGGTTGTCGATCAGGCTCATCTCGCCCAGGTAATCGCCCGGCTGCAGGGTGGCCAGGATCACCTCGCGCCCCCGTTTGTCGGCCGTGACCACGCGGGCGCGTCCGGTCAGAAGAATGAACAAGGTGTTGGACTTGCTGCCCTGCTCGACGACGACCTCGCCGCGCTTGAATCGGCGCTTGACCACCGCATCGGCCACGGCCTCGGCCTGGGCGCAGGTGAGAAGCGCGAACAGCGGAACCCGGCGTATCAGCTCCAGGTTGGACAGCATGGACATTTCATTCCTCCTGGCCGGACCGACCCACGGGCATCACCATCGCTTCTTACAATCACGGTGATCAAGACAGCCCTGCGCCACCGGCGACGAACAAGGTGATACTTGACTGAGTCGTCCGGAATGTACACCGCGCGCCATCGATGGCGCGCAACTTTTACCTCTATGAGCTCCACACACGCCAAAGTCCTCATCCTCGGCTCCGGCCCCGCCGGCTATACCGCCGCCATCTATGCCGCACGCGCCAACCTGCAGCCCATGCTGGTCACGGGCATTGCCCAGGGCGGCCAGTTGATGACCACCACCGAAGTGGACAACTGGCCCGCCGATGTCCATGGCGTGCAGGGCCCCGAGCTGATGCAGCGCTTCCTGGAGCATGCGGAGCGCTTCAAGACGCAGATGGTGTTCGACCACATCAACCAGGTCGACTTCAGCCAACGCCCCTTCAAGCTCACCGGTGACAGCGGCACCTACACCGCCGACGCCGTGATCCTGGCCACCGGCGCCTCGGCCCGCTACCTGGGTCTGCCCTCCGAAGAAGCCTTCATGGGCAAGGGCGTGAGCGCTTGCGCCACCTGCGACGGCTTTTTCTACCGCGACCAGATCTGCTGCGTGATCGGCGGCGGCAACACTGCGGTCGAAGAGGCCCTGTACCTGTCCAACATCGCCAGCAAGGTCTACCTGGTTCACCGCCGCGACAAGTTCAAGGCCGAACCCATCCTGGTGGACAAGGTGATGGAGAAGGTGGCGGCCGGCAAGATCGAGCTGAAGCTATTCAAGACCCTGGACGAGGTGCTGGGCGACGCCACCGGCGTGACCGGCGTGCGCCTGAAGGACACCAAGACCGGAGCCACCGAGGATGTGACCCTCAAGGGCTGCTTCATCGCCATCGGCCACTCGCCCAACACCGACCTCTTCAAGGGTCAGCTCGAGATGAAGGACGGCTACATCGTGACCCGCTCGGGCAACAACGGCTTTGCCACCATGACCAGCGTGCCGGGCGTGTTTGCCGCTGGGGACGTGCAAGACCATGTGTACCGCCAGGCGATTACCAGCGCCGGCACGGGCTGCATGGCGGCCCTGGACGCCCAACGCTTCCTCGAGCAGGGGGAATAAACCCCTGCGGGCCCCCTTCCAGGAGTGGCCGGGCGGTCCTGGCCCAGCTGCCCTATAATCGAGGGCTTTGCTGAATCCGCCTGGGAAGGCGGGCCGCAGAGAACGGGTTACCGCCACCCTGATGGCGAGGTGAGGCGAGAGCGAGGCAGAAACCGCAGGCTAAAAGGCCACGGGGCCTGCCGACAGTGATCGCCGTTTCAATGGAGTGCACAAGATGGCACGCGTCTGCGAAGTCACGGGCAAGGCCCCGATGGTCGGGAACAACGTTTCCCACGCCAACAACAAAACCAAGCGCCGGTTCCTGCCGAACCTGCAACACCGCCGTTTCTGGGTCGAGAGCGAGAACCGTTGGGTGCGCCTGCGCGTCTCGAGCGCCGCGCTGCGCCTGATCGACAAGAACGGTATCGATAGCGTGCTGGCGGACCTGCGTGCCCGCGGCCAAGCCTAATCAAGGAGCAGCATCATGGCGAGCAAAGGCGGACGCGAAAAGATCAAGCTGGAGTCCACTGCGGGCACCGGCCACTTCTACACCACCAGCAAGAACAAGAAGACGATGCCTGAAAAGATGTCGATCATGAAGTTCGACCCCAAGGCGCGCAAGCACGTCGAATACAAGGAAATCAAGCTGAAGTAATTCAGCGCGATACCCAGAAAAAAGCCCCGCACTGCGGGGCTTTTTCTTGGGCGCCTGGGGCTGCAGCCCAGGCGAAGGGGGTGCGCGTCAGGCGTGGGCCGCGCGCAGTCGCTGCGAGAAGGCCTGCAAGCGGGCGACGCCGCTGTCCTCGGCGCGCTTGCACCAGGCCTGCAGGTCGTGGGTCAGCTGCTCGCGGGACACCGAGGTGTTGAGCCACATCTGGCGCAATTCCTCGCGCATGGTGAGCATCTTGTCCAGGGCGGGCGAAGCGGCGCGGGCCTGATCGACCTGGTTGCGCGCATCGGCCGGCACGCGGTCGTCGTCGCGGTGCAGCCAGCGACGGGCGGCCTTGAGGATGGACAGATCTTGACCGCGGGCCTGGAGCACCGAGATCTCGTCGCTGCAGGCGCGGCGCATTTCGCGGGCGTAGCGGGCCATCACCTCGTAGCGGTTGGTGATCACGGCCTCAAGCGTCTTTTCGTCGGCCACCGGGCGGATATCACCCAGCTGCAGCTTGGGCGGCACCTTCTTGACCCGGGCCCAGCCAATGGCCTGCATGGCGCGGATATAGGCCCAACCCAGATCGAACTCGTAGCGCTTGACCGAGAACTTGGCCGAGGTGGGGTAGGTGTGGTGGTTGTTGTGAAGCTCTTCGCCGCCGATGATCAGGCCCCAGGGCGAGATGTTGGTGCTGGCGTCGGGCGCCTCGAAATTGCGGTAGCCCCAGTAGTGACCGATGCCGTTGATGATGCCGGCGGCGGTGATCGGGATCCACAGCATCTGCACGGCCCACACCGTGGCGCCCAGCGCGCCAAAGAGGGTCACGTTGATGATCAGCATCAGGCCCACGCCCTGCCAGCTGAAGCGGGTGTACAGGTTGCGCTCGATCCAGTCATCGGGGGTGCCGTGGCTGAACTTGGCCAGGGTTTCCTTGTTCTTGGCTTCGGCGCGGTACAACTCGGCGCCTTGCCAGAACACGGTCTCGATGCCGCGGGTCTGGGGGCTGTGCGGGTCATCGGGGGTTTCGCACTTGGCGTGATGCTTGCGGTGGATGGCCACCCATTCCTTGGTGACCATGCCGGTGGTGAGCCACAGCCAGAAGCGGAAGAAGTGCGAGGGGATGGGGCCGAGCTCCATCGCGCGGTGCGCCTGCGTGCGGTGCAGGAAGATGGTGACCGAGGCGATGGTGATGTGGGTGACCACCAGCGTGAAGATGAGCACCTGCCACCAGGACAGCCGCCACACGCCGTGCGCGAGGAAGTCGATCGCCGCGTTCAAAACGGCCCAATCAGGTAGCAGCATAAAAAGTGTTTTTGAAATCCAAAGTGGGATAGCGCGATTCTACGGCTGAGGGTTCCGGCAACCCCGAAAAAGCCACTACTTTTTAACTCATATCGAGCGCTTCCGGTCTATTTGCGCACCCAGACAGCCGCAAAAAAGCCGTCTGTTGCGTGCCGATGGGGCCACAAACGCAGGAAATCGCCGCTGCACAGGGCTTGCGGATCGGCAAGCTTCAGGGGAGCGAGCGCCTGCGCGGCCGGCAGCACCTCAAAGCCCGGCTCCTGTTCGCCAAAGGCCTGGGCCACCGCTTCGTTCTCCTCGCGCAGCAGGCTGCAGGTCGCGTAGACCAGACGGCCGCCAGGCTTGAGCAGGCGGGCCGCACTGCGCAAGATGGCCAGCTGCTTGACCGCCATTTCCTGCACCGCCTCGGGCGACTGGCGCCATTTGAGGTCCGGGTTGCGGCGCACCGTGCCCAGGCCCGAGCAGGGCGCGTCGACCAGCACCCGATCG
>CANGSD010000019.1 GCA_947455875.1 Comamonadaceae bacterium | reverse complement strand
CATCGGCACCACCAAGAAGCCGCCCAGCGCCCCCAGCAGGATCAGGAAGGGCGCGGCCAGCCAGACGTTGTCGATGAAGTTCATCAGGATCACCAGCAAGCCCATACCGATGCCCAGAGGCATCACGCTGGTGGCCATGTCCAGGCGCATGCGCATGGAGGCCACCACCGCCCCCACCGCCGTGCCCACCGCCACCACGCCGGTCAGTGCCGAGGCCTGGGTGGTGCCGTAGCCGAGCGCTGCGCCGGCCCAGGCCAGGATGATGTAACGCAGATTGCCCGAGACGCCCCAGAACAAGGTGGTGGTGGACAGCGAGATCTGGCCCAGCTTGTCACGCCACAGGCGGGTGTTGCAGCTCCAGAAATCGGGCAGCAGGGCCAGCAGATTGCGCGGCATGGGGCGCATCTCGACGCCGGTGTGCGGGATGCGGGTGTTGAACCAGGCGGCCAGCAGGTACACCGCGATCAAGAGCGAGATCGCGGCCTCGGGCGAGGTGTCGATGCCGGTGTTCAGAAGCGGGAAGTCCAGGGCCAACATCGGCGCCGAGACGGCTTGGCTGATCAGGGTGCCCCCCAGCAGGATGCCCAGGATGATGGAGGCGATGGTCAGGCCCTCGATCCAGCCATTGGCCTTGACCAGTTGCGAGACCGGCAGCAACTCGGTGAGGATGCCGTACTTGGCCGGCGAGTAGGCCGCCGCGCCCAGGCCCACCACGGCATAGGCCAGCAGGGGGTGGCCGCCAAACAGCATCATCAGGCAGCCCACCACCTTGATCGAATTGCTGAAGAACATCACCCGCCCCTTGGGGTAGGCGTCGGCGAAGGCGCCGACGAAGGGCGCGAGCACCACGTAGAACAGCGCGAACATGGGAACAAGCGCAGCGCGTTGCCACTCGGGCGCGCCGCCGGTTCGGAGCAGTTCAACTGCGGCGACGAACAGCGCGTTGTCGGCCAGCGACGAGAAGAACTGCGCCGACATGATGGTGTAGAAACCGCGCTTCATGCGTGAGGGGCCACGGGCGCAGTGAAAACGCGCGAGGTAATGCTTGTCTCCGAAAAGGTCGGGCGGTTATATCACGCGGTGTAGTGCCACAATTCGAGTGACAACCCTCTCTCGCTGCCCTCTTTTTTCATGCCCCGTCCGATTCAGGCCACTGTCCACACCGAGGCGCTGCGCGCCAACCTCGCGCGATTGCGCGTGGCCGCCGGCGATGCCCGCGTTTGGGGCGTGGTCAAAGCCGACGCCTATGGCCATGGCATCGAGCGGGTTTATGAGCCCTTTCGTGCGGTCGACGGCTTCGCCCTGCTCGATCTGGCCGAGGCCGAGCGCGTGCGCGCCCTGGGCTGGCGCGGGCCGGTGCTGCTGCTCGAGGGCGTTTTCGACACGCGCGACCTCGAGCTGTGCTCGCGCTTGTCGCTGTGGCACACCGTGCACTGCGAGGCGCAGATCGACATGCTGGCCGTGCACAAGACGCATGCGCCACACCGGGTCTTTCTCAAGATGAACTCCGGCATGAACCGCCTGGGCTTTGCACCGCAGGCCTTTCGCAGCGCCTGGACGCGCCTGAACGCACTGCCGCAGGTTGACGAGATCACGCTCATGACGCATTTCAGCGACGCCGACACCGAGCGCGGCGTCGCCCACCAGATGCGCGTCTTCGCCGACGCCACCCACGATTTGCCGGGCGAGCGCAGTCTGTCCAACAGCGCGGCGGCCCTGCGCTTTTCCGACGACCCCGCGGTGCGGACCGACTGGATCCGTCCCGGCATCGCTCTGTATGGCGGTGCGCCGGACTACCCGTCACACGACATCGCCCACTGGGGCATCGAGCCGACCTTGACGCTGTCCTCGCGCATCATCAGCGTGCAACACCTGGTGGCGGGTGATACGGTGGGTTACGGCAGCACCTACACCGCACCCGCCGCGATGCGTATCGGCCTCGTGGCCTGTGGCTATGCCGATGGTTACCCGCGCCATGCGCCGACCGGTACACCGGTGCTGGTTGACGGCCATCGCACCCGCACCCTGGGGCGCGTGAGCATGGACATGATCGCGGTCGACCTCACCGAGCTGCCCGCTGCGGGCATCGGCACCGAGGTCACGCTGTGGGGCCGCGGCCCGCGCGGCGCGGTGCTGCCGGTCGACGAGGTGGCCCATGCGGCCGGCACGGTGTCCTACGAGTTGCTGTGTGCGCTGGCACCGCGCGTACCCGTGCTGACCGACTGACGCACCCGCGCTGCGGGCGTCCTTCGCCCTTGGTTAGCGCTTGCGGCGCATCCCTAGCGCCACCACCGCGCCCACCACGATCAACGCGCCCACCAGCTGCAGCGGCGCGATCGCCTGATCCAGCAGCAGCCAGGCCAGCACCAGCGCGAACACCGGCTCGACGCTCATGAGGGCGGAGTTGCCCACGATGCCCAGGCGGGGCAGCACGGTAAACAGGATGGTGAAGGCCGTTCCGTAGAAGACGGTCAGACCCAGCAAGCCGGTCCAGCCCGTGAAGTCCTGCGGCAGCTGCGGCCCGCCCTGCGACATGACCACGACCGCTGCCACTGCGCCAGCCAGTGCCAGGGTGGTGGCGGTGCGTACGCGCCCGTCGATGGCCGCCACTTCATGTTGCGTCAGGGCCAGCGTCAATCCGAACACGGCCGAAGCCCCCAAGGCGAAGGCCACGCCCGCGCCGATCTGTGCCCATTGACCGCCGGCCCCCAGGCCGGAGGTCGCACCGAACACGTCCAGGGCCAGCGCCAGGCCCAGCAGGATCACCGGCATGGCCAGCGCAATCGCCCGCTCGGGCCGCTGGCCCCACAGGCCCCAGGACCACAGCGCCCCGGTGATCGGGTAGGTGTTGAACGCCAGCAGCGCGAGGGCCACCGGCAGGCGCGCCACCGCCGAATACAGCAGCAGGCTTTGCACGCCGATCATCAGGCCCAGGCCCACGATCACCGCTTTTTGGCGCGCAGTCGCCTGCACGCGCACGCCCTGCGCCAGCACGATCACCAACACCACCAGGGCCGTACCCGCGCTTCGAAACAGTACGGCCGTGGCGACATCCACGCCGTGGTTGAAGGCAATGCGCGCCGCCACATGGTTGGCCCCCATGAGAAAGGCCACCAGCAAGACGGTGGCGAAGGCGGCGCTACTGAGCGCGCGTACGTGGGCGGTCATGCCGGATTCAGTACAGCCCGCGCATGCGCGCGTGCAGACGGGCCAGACCCAACAGGGCGTCGGTGCAGGGCGTGGGCACCTGGGTGAGGCGGCCAATCTCTTGCACCACCGTCACCAGGGCATCGAGCTCGATCGGCCGGCCCGCTTCCACGTCTTGCAGCATCGAGGTCTTGAAGGCGCCGAGCTTGCGCGTGACCGCGTGGCGGTCTTCGGGCTCTTGGGCGATGGGGATGCCGATGCGCGCGCCGATCTCGCGGGCTTCGAGCATCACCTGCGAGATGAAGCCGCGCACCAGCGGGTCGTCCAGGATCTTGTCGGTGGTGGCGCCGGTGAGGGCGCTCACCGGGTTGACCGTCATATTGCCCCACAGCTTGTACCAGACGTCCTTCTGGATCTGCGCCGACAGCGTGGCGTCGAAGCCGGCGGCCTGCAGCGTGGCGAGCAGCGCTTGCGCGCGCGGCGTGGCCTGGCCCGAAGGCTCGCCGATGATCAGGCCGTTGCCAAAGTGGTGACGCACATGGCCCGGGCCCTCGAGCGCGCAGCTGGCATGCACCACGCCGCCCACGATGTGATGCGCCGGGATGTTGCGGGCGATCGCGCCCTCGGGGTCGACCGCCTGCAGCCGGGTGCCCGCGAGCGCACCAAAGCCGTCGAAGAACCACCAGGGCACGCCGTTCATGGCGGTGAGCACCACGGTGTGGGGCCCCAGCAGCGGGCCGATGCCGGCCGCGACGGCGGCCATGGCGGGGGCCTTGACGGCCACCACCACCAGGTCTTGCACGCCCAGATCTGATGCGTGTTCGCTGGCCTGCACGGGCACGGCGATGTGCTCGCCTTGGAGGTCCAGTCGCAGGCCCTTGTCCTTGAGGGCCGCCAGCGTGGCGCCGCGAGCCACCGCGCTGACCTGCGCGCCCTGGCGGGCCAGGCGCGCCCCGATCCAGCCGCCGATGGCGCCCGCGCCGTAAATGCAGACTTTCATGGGGTCGATGTTACGGGAGGTGAGCGGCCCGCTTTTCTGAGGACAATCGGCCATGGCCAAGGAAAAGACGATCTACACCTGCACCGAATGCGGTGGCACCAGCCCGCGCTGGCTCGGCAAGTGCCCGCACTGCGAAGCCTGGAACACCCTGATCGAGAGCGTGGCCGAGGGCGCGCCCGGGCCAGGCAAGAACCGCTTTGCGGCCTTGACCAAGTCCGCGCCCGTCGCCGTGCTGGCCGATATCGAGGCGGCCGACGTCGCACGCACGCCCACCGGCATTGACGAACTCGATCGCGTGCTCGGGGGCGGCATCGTCGAAGGCGGCGTGGTGCTGATTGGCGGCGACCCGGGCATCGGCAAGTCCACCTTGCTGCTGCAAGCGCTCGATGGCCTGCAGCGCGCACAGGTGTCTACGCTGTATGTGACGGGCGAAGAGTCGGGCGCGCAGGTCGCCCTGCGCTCGCGCCGGCTGGGGCTGGAGAAGTCGCAGGTGAAGGTGCAAGCCGAGATCAACCTCGAGAAGATCCTGGCCACGCTGGCCTCCACCCAGCCCGCCGTGGCGGTGATCGACTCGATCCAGACCGTGTACTCGGATCAACTGACTTCGGCCCCCGGCTCGGTGGCCCAGGTGCGCGAGTGCGCGGCGCATCTCACGCGCGCAGCCAAAGCCAGCGGCACCTGCATCGTGCTGGTGGGCCATGTGACCAAGGAAGGTGCATTGGCGGGTCCGCGCGTGTTGGAGCACATGGTCGACACGGTGCTCTATTTCGAGGGCGACACGCATTCGAGCTTTCGCCTGGTGCGCGCCATCAAGAACCGCTTTGGCGCGGTCAATGAGATTGGCGTGTTTGCCATGACCGAGAAGGGCCTGCGCGGCGTGGCCAACCCCAGTGCGATCTTCTTGTCGCAGCATGCCGAGCCCGTGCCCGGTAGCTGCGTGTTGGTGACGCTGGAGGGCACGCGGCCCCTGTTGGTGGAGATTCAGGCCCTGGTCGATACCGGTGGCCCCAGTCCGCGGCGCTTGTCCGTGGGCCTGGAGCGTGATCGTCTGGCCATGCTGCTGGCGGTGCTGCATCGCCACGCGGGCGTGGCTTGTATGGACCAGGATGTCTTCGTCAACGCGGTGGGCGGCGTGCGTATCAGCGAGCCGGCGGCGGATTTGTCGGTGATGCTGGCCATCACGTCCTCATTGCGCGGGCGGGCTTTGCCCAAGGGCTTTATCGCCTTTGGCGAAGTCGGTCTGGCCGGCGAGGTGCGCCCGGCGCCGCGCGGGCAGGAGCGTTTGCGTGAGGCGGCCAAGCTGGGGTTTTCGGTGGCGGTGGTGCCGCGCGCCAATGCGCCCAAGAAAGGTAGTCGCGAACTCGAGGGCCTGACGATTCATCCGGTGGACCGCATCGAAGAGGCCATGGAGGTGGTGCGGGGGCTGGGCTGAAGTCCGGTCCCGCGCGCATCACCGACAATCGCGCCCCATGAACTGGCAAAGAATCCTCGTTCCCGTCGCCGGCGTGGTCCTGGTGGCCGCGGCCTGGCGTGCCTATGGCTGGCCCGGCGTGGCCGTGGTGTCGGGGGGTATCGTCATGTGGGTGCTGCTGCACGTGACGCGCCTGATGCACGTGCTCAAACAGGCCGCCGACCGGCCGGTGGGCCATGTGGGCAGCGCCGTCATGCTCAATGCCAAGCTGCAGGCCGGCATGCCCTTGTTGAAGGTGTTGGCCCTGACCCGCGCCCTGGGCGAGATGCGCTCGGCGCCGGACGCCCAGCCCGAGGTCTTTCGCTGGGGCGATACCAGCGGCTCGCACGTGACCTGCGAATTCGTCAATGGGCGCCTGACCACCTGGCAGATGGTGCGCCCGGACCCTGAGGCCCCCGCCCCCGAGGCCAGCCCGGCCGCCGACTAAAATCGCGGTTTTGGGTCCTCTTGACCCCTGAAGGAAGAAACATGAGTGTTGTGACCAGCATGGCCGACCGCGACGGCAAGATCTGGATGGATGGTCAGATGGTGGAGTGGCGCGACGCCAAGATCCACGTCCTGACCCACACCCTGCACTATGGCTGCGGCGCCTTCGAAGGGGTTCGTGCGTACAAAACCGCCAAGGGCACCGCCATCTTCCGCCTGCAGGAACACACCGAGCGCTTGTTCAACAGCGCCAAGATCCTGCGCATGGCCATCCCCTTCACCCAGGAGCAGGTGTGCGAGGCGCAGCGCGCCGTGGTCCGCGCCAACCAGCTTGAAACCTGCTACCTGCGCCCGCTGACCTGGATCGGTTCGCAAAAGCTCGGCGTTTCTCCCCGCGGCAACCAGATCCACCTGATGGTGGCGGCCTGGGCCTGGGGTGCCTACCTGGGTGAAGACGGCATGAAGCGCGGCATCCGCGTCAAGACCTCCAGCTACACGCGCCACCACGTCAACATCACCATGACGCAGGCCAAGGCGGTGAGCAACTACACCAACTCGATCCTGGCCAATATGGAGGCCCTGGACGACGGCTATGACGAGGCGCTGCTGCTCGATGTTTCCGGTTTCGTGAGCGAAGGCGCGGGCGAGAACATCTTCGTGATCAAGGACGGCAAGGTCTACACGCCCGATCTGTCGGCGGGTGCGCTCAATGGCATCACGCGCAACACCGTCGTTCATATCTGCCAGGACCTCGGGATCGAGCTGGTACAAAAGCGCATCACGCGCGACGAGATCTATATCAGTGACGAGGCCTTTTTCACCGGCACCGCCGCGGAAGTCACGCCGATTCGCGAGCTCGATCGCGTGCAGATCGGCGCCGGCTCGCGCGGCCCCATCACCGAGAAAATCCAGGCGGCCTTCTTTGACATCGTGAACGGGCGCAACCCCAAGTACGCCCACTGGCTCACGCTGGTCTGAGGACAACACCCATGACTGCGACCGCCACCAAGCCGCAGACCGTCATCGAGCTGCTGGCCAAGGATCTCAATGGCCATGGCGGCGTCTTCTGCCCCAGCCCGAAAGCCGGCATGAAGCTGTGGAGCAGTCACCCGCGCGTCTTTCTGGACGTGGCCCACACGGGCGAGGCGCGCTGCCCGTATTGCGGCACCGTGTACCGGCTCAAGGCCGGCGAGCATTTCGGCGGCGGGCACTGAGCACCGCCCCGGCTGCTGCTTAGCCGGCAGCCGCCTTCGCCTTCACCCGCCCCGCCAGCACCACCAGCAGCAGCACCGGCACGCCCAGGGCGGCGGTGGCCAGGAAGAAATTGCCGTAGCCGAAGTGATCGACATACTGGCCCGAGAAGCCCGCCAGCCACTTGGGCGCCAGCAGCATGATCGAGCTAAACAGCGCGTACTGCGTGGCCGAATAGCTGATGTTGGTCAGGCCCGAGAGGTAAGCGATGAAAGCGGCCGAGGCAATGCCCGAGGCCAGGTTGTCGGCCGAGATCACGAAGACCAGGGCCTGCACGTCATGCCCGCGTGACGAGAGCCACACAAACAGCAGGTTGGTCGCGGCACTGAGCACCGCGCCCAGCATCAGCACCCGCATCACGCCCAGGCGCAAGGCCAGCACGCCCCCAACAAAGGCGCCCACCAGGGTCATGATGACGCCATAGAACTTGGTGACCGCTGCGACCTCGCTCTTGCTAAAGCCCATGTCCACATAAAACGGGTTGGCCATGATGCCCATGACCACGTCGCTGATGCGATAGACCGCGATCAGTGCCAGCACGATCAAGGCCTGCCCCCGGTAGCGGCGCAGGAAATCGGCGAAGGGCTCGAACACCGCCTCGCGCAGCCAGGCCGCGAGGTTGCGCGCCGGGGGCAGCTCGCGGTGCGCGGGCTCGGGCGAGCGCAGCACGGTGATCACGCCCACCAGCATGGACGCCGCCATCGCCAGATAGCCCAGTTGCCAGGCCTCGTGCTGGTAGGCCGCGGCGTTGGCCACTTCGGCGCGCGCAGCGATCCACAGCACGCCCGCGCCGGCCCAGATCATGGCCAGGCGGTAGCCGCCCTGGTAGGCCGCAGCCAAAGCCGCCTGGCGCTCGGTGCCAGCCGATTCGATGCGATAGGCATCGAGGGCGATGTCTTGTGTGGCTGATGCAAAGGCCACCACCAGCGCGCACACCACCACCGCATGCAGCTGCAGCTTCGGGTCATGGAGCGCCATCCCCACCAGGCCGCCGGCGATCACGAGCTGCGACAGGAGCAGCCAGCTGCGGCGTCGGCCCAGCGCACGTGTGAGAAGCGGCAGCGGCAGGCGATCGACCAGCGGCGCCCAGGCCCACTTGAAGCCATAGGCCAGACCCACCCAGGACAAGTAGCCGATGGTGGTGCGGTCGATGCCCGCCTCGCGCAGACGAAAGCCCAGCGTGCCCAGAACCAGCAGCAGGGGCAGGCCCGCCGAGAAGCCCAGAAACAACATCCGCAGCGTGGCGGGCTCGAGGTAGACGCGCAGGGCGGCGATCCAGGCGCCGAGGCCCGAAGGCGGCGGCGGGGAGGGGATTTCTGTCGGGGCCATAAGGTGTCGTCATTATCATGGTGGGTATGCACCCTCACGCTCGTCACTGCGTGTACTCACTGCCCCCCGAGGGGGCGTCAGCCCGCTTGAGGCGGCTCGGCGCCGGCTGATATGTGCCTAGCCTGCTATGGCGCCCCCGGGGCGGCCGAGTCACTCCACCCGCCCCATTCGGACGGTTCCCACCGCTGGATGCCGCGGCGCGCGTTTTTGCTGGCCGCGGGCGCAGCGGCGGCTGCACCGGCCCTGGCACAGGTGCAGGTGGACGAGGCCTCGCGCCTTCGCAATTTGGTGCCGGCCGGCGAGCTCGAGGCCGCGGCCGGACAGCAATACAGCCAGATGATTGCGCAGGCCCGCCAGCAAGGCGCGCTCGCATCCGAGGGGCACCCCCAGTTGAAACGCCTGCGTGATATTGCGCAGGACCTGGTGCCCTACGCCGCCCGCTGGAACGATCGCGCACGGGGCTGGCGCTGGGAGATCAACCTGATTGGCAGCAAGCAGATCAACGCCTTTTGCATGCCCGGGGGCAAGATCGCTTTCTACACCGGCATCTTGAATCAGCTAGAACTCACCGACGACGAAGTCGCGATGGTGATGGGCCACGAGATGGCGCACGCGCTGCGCGAACACGCGCGGGCGCGCATCGCCAAGACCCAGGGCACCAGCATCGGCCTGTCGGTGCTGTCACAGGTGCTGGGGCTGGGGCAGCTGGGGAGCATCGCAGCCGATGTAGGCACGCAGTTGCTGTCGCTGCGTTTCAGCCGCGACGACGAGATCGACGCCGACTTGGTCGGCCTGGAGCTGGCTGCGCGCGGCGCCTACCAGCCGCAGTCGGCGATCAGCCTGTGGGAGAAGATGGGGCGCGCCGCCGGCGGCAGCGGCGGGCCGGCGTTCTTGTCGACCCACCCGCGCGGGCCCGAGCGCATCGCGCGCTTGCAGGACAACGTGCCGCGCGTGCAGGGCCTTTACGAGCAGGCCGTCGGCCGGCGCTGAGTCCGCCGCCTCAGGTGCCGCCCACGTAGGGGTTGGTGCGGCGCTCGCGCCCGAAGGTGCTCTCCGGGCCATGCCCCGGAATGAACACGGTGTCATCGCCCATGGGCCACAGGCGCTGCGTGATGCTGGCGATCAGCGTGTCGTGATCGCCCTGCGGAAAATCGGTGCGGCCAATGCTGCCCGCAAACAACACATCGCCCACAAAGGCGCGTTGGATCTCCGGTGAGTGAAACACCACATGGCCCGGCGTATGGCCCGGGCAGTGGCGCACGTTCAGCGTGTGCGCGCCCAAGGTGACGGTGTCGCCATCGTGCAGCCAGCGCGTGGGTGTGAAAAGTTCGGCCGGCGCGAAGCCGAACATCACGCTTTGCTGGGGCAGGCCGTCGATCCAGAACTGATCGCCCGGGTGCGGGCCGATGATGGGAAGTCCCAGGCGCCGCGCCAACTCGCCGGTGCCGCCCGCGTGGTCGATGTGGGCGTGCGTGAGCCAGATCTGCTCGAGCTTCAGGCCTCGGCTTTTCACTTCATTGAGCAGGCGGTCGAGATCACCGCCCGGATCGATGATGGCGGCTTGCTTCGTCTGGTCGTCCCAGACCAGGGAGCAGTTCTGAGCGAAGGGTGTGACGGGGATGGTGAGGTAGGTCAGCATGGGCGAGACGGTCGGGTCGCGGGTGGGAAGCCCGATCATCTTGCCAGACGTGACGCAGGGGTCCTCGCGGGGCGGCTCTGTGCGCAGCTTGCATTCTCTTACGCGCAATCGCGGAACCTGGGCGCCGCAGATCAATCGATCTAGGTGCTGCCTATGTTTTCGCATTCGACATTCCATCGCCTGCCGACCGTGCGGGCCTTCCTGCTGCGCCTCATCGTGGCCTGTCT
>CANGSD010000018.1 GCA_947455875.1 Comamonadaceae bacterium | reverse complement strand
GTGGCGCCGTTTCGCCTCTTCCTCGAGCTGTCGCGCCTGGGGTATCGGCTGTACCGGCTGGTGAGCCTGCGGGTGTTCCTGCGCGCCTGATCAGGCGCCCCGCAGCACGTTGGTCAGCTCGACGGCCGAGCGCACCTCCATCTTGTCGAACACGCGCGCGCGGTGGACCTCGACGGTCCGCACGCTGATGTCCAGCTCGTCAGCGATCAGCTTGTTGGGCAGGCCGCGGGCGATCCGCTCCATGACATCGCGCTCGCGCTGGGTGAGTTCGGCCAGACGCGCCTGCAGGCGCTGTTGCTCGCGCCGAGCCTGCGCCACCTGGGCGGAGCGGGCGATCGCCTGCTCGATCCGGTCCACCAGTGCGTTGTCGGAGAACGGCTTCTCGCAAAAGTCAAAAGCACCGCGCTTGACCATCGCGACGGCGGTGGGCACATCGGCATGGCCCGTGAGGAAGATCACGGGCATCACGTCGATCAGACCGCGCTCGACCAGGGTCTCGAACAAGGCCAGCCCACTCAGGCCGGGCATGCGCACATCCAGCAGCAGACAGCACGGCGGCTGCGGCGTGAACCCCGCCTGCAAATGCGCCTCGAAGGCCTGGCCGCTGTCAAAGCCCTCGCTGCCCAGACGCCGCGAGCGCAGCAGCCAGGCCAGCGCCTCGCGCACACCCGCGTCGTCATCGACGATGTAGACGGTGGCGTTCTGGGGGGGTTGCATGCGCGTCAGTCAGTGTGCAAGGGCTCGGCGGGCGCCGGCGCGTCGAGAGCCGTCGGCGATTCGGCCAGCGGCAGCGTGAAGCGAAAGATCGTACCTTGCGGCGGGTTGGGCTCGAACACCAGCTGGCCGCCGTGCTGCTCCACCACCGTACGACACAGCGACAGACCCAGGCCCATGCCCTCGCGCTTGGTGGTGAAAAAGGGCGTGAACAGCCGCTCCTGCACCTCGGGTGCAATGCCCGCCCCGACATCGGCGACCGAAAACTCCAGCCAACCCGGGCCCATGCCCTCCGTCGCCGGCAGGCGCCGGGCCTGCACGGTCAGCGAAGGCCGAGCCGGGCGGGCCTCGTCCATGGCCTGCATGGCATTGCGCGCGAGGTTGAGTAAGACCTGCTCGACCATCGTGCGGTCGCACAGCACCGGCGGCAGGCCGGGCGCGATACGGGTCACGACGGTGATGCCCAGCTTGCGCGCCTGCAGGTTGACCAGCGGCAGCACGGCTTCGATCAAGCGCAAGGGCGCCACAGATTCACGGGCCTGGTCGCGACGCCGCACAAAGTCGTGCACGCTCTTGATCACCCGACCCGCGCGCTCGGCCTGCTGGCCGATGCGCTGCAAGGCCACCTCCAGGCCCTGCGCGTTACCGCCTTGCAAGAGATTGAGCGATCCCGTGGCGTAGCTGGAGATCGCCGCCAGCGGCTGGTTGAGTTCGTGACTGAGCAAGGACGCCATCTCACCCACCGTGGCCAAGCGGGCCGTGGCCTGCAGCCGCTCCTGGGTGGCGCGCGAGAGCTCCTCGACCCGACGCTGCTCGCTGATGTCCAGGAAAGCGCTCATCCAACCGGTCTGCTCGCCGCTGGCATTGATCAGCGGCGCTTCGATGATGAGGACCGGGAAGCGCGAGCCGTCCTTGCGCATGAACACCGATTCGAAGCCTTCTCGCGGCGGCATGTGCTGGCCGGCCAGGCGCACCTCCTGGCGGATCTGGTACTCGTCGGCCAGCTCGGGAGGCCAGTACGGCGCTGGGCCGGACTGACCCAGCAGTTCGTCGGCGGTGAAGCCGACCATGGCGCAGAAGGCGGAGTTGACGTAGGTGATGCGGCCCTGCAGATCGCGGGCGCGCAAGCCAGTGACCAGCGAGTTCTCCATGGCCTTGCGAAAAGCCAGTGCCTCGGCCAGGTCGCGCTCCACGCGCACGCGCCGACGCGTGTCTTTGCTCAACATGGCCAGGACCGCGACCAGCGCAATGGACATGGCCGTGACCAGGGCGGTCAGGACGTTGGGGAACAGATCGGGTGCGCCGCGCCAGCTGTTCATCCGCAGAACCAGCGTATTGCCCGCCAGGTCCATCAGCTGTTGCGAAGTGAAGGTGCGGCGGCCGCGCTGCGCCGTGCCATGCAGGGCCAGGCGGGTGCCATCGGGTTCGTTGAACGACACCTCCTGATTGCGCGTGAGCTGCGGCCCGACCAGGGTGACCAGGATCTCGCGCAGCGAGTAGGTGGCCACCACGTAGCCGGTGACCGTGCCCCCGCTGATGCGCGGCACGCACAGGTCCATCACCTCCAGGCCGATCCCGTCGTTTTGCGGCAGGTAATAACTTTGCGAATACGCCGGCTGGCTCTGGCGGCGGGCCTGTGCGCAGGCCAGCTGCACGTCGGCCAGCGTGTCGGAGCGGGGCAACCAACCGAACACCGGCGGGCGATAGGGCGAGTCAGCGCCCGTCACTGACACGAGCGTGTCGGAACGCCATTCGATCCTGAGCAGCTCGCGGTGATCGCGCAGCAGCTGCGTCGCGTGGGCGGACCAAGCGGTGCGGCGTCCACCCGATGCGCTCAAGGCCTGCAAGCTTTGTGCACGGTACTCGAGCCCAGCGCGAATGTCATCGGCGGCGGCAGCGGTGTCGCGGTCCAGATCGCCCTGCACATGCAAGGCCTCCTGCCGCCCCGCCAGCCACACCAAGGTCGCCAGCAAGGCCCCCACCAGCGGCACCAGCACCGCCCACAGCACGCGCCGGGAGGTGTCGGCGGGCGCGGGCGAAGCGGAAGCGGGCGCGGGCATGCCGGGGGGCGCAAGGAAAGAGGTCACAGCATGCGGTGGTCGAGCGCGGGCAGCTGCCGGCGGCAGGCCGCGACACGCAGCGGATCCAGATCGGTGATCAGCACGCCGGGACCGGCTGCATCCTGGCAGGCCAGCACCTGCCCCCAGGGGTCCACCGCCAGGGAATGGCCCCAGGTGCGGCGGCCGTTCTCGTGTGTACCGCCTTGGGCAGGCGCGAGCACATAGGCCAGATTCTCGATGGCGCGCGCGCGCAGCAGCGGCTCCCAATGCGCTTGACCCGTGGTGTGGGTGAATGCGCTGGGCACCAGCAGCAATTGCGCACCTTGCGCCGCCAGCTGGCGATAGAGCTCGGGAAATCGCAGGTCGTAGCAGACCGACAGACCGACGCGCCAGACGTGGCCATCGGGTGCGGGCAGATCGAACAGCACCGGCTCGCGGCCAGAGGCGATCACCCGCGCCTCGTCGTACTGCTCGTGGCCGTCATCGAAACGGAATAGATGGATCTTGTCGTAGCGCGCGACGCAGCGGCCATCCGGCGCATGCACGAGGGTCGTGTTGCGCACGCGCAGCGGATCCTCGGTGCGCAAAGGCAAGGTGCCCCCCACCAGCCACAGACCCAGCGTACGCGCACAAGCCGCCAGGAAATCCTGGATCACACCTTCGCCATAGGCCTCAGACACGGCGAGCTTGTCGGTGTCCTGGTGGCCCAGGAGGCAAAAATACTCGGGCAGGACCGCCAATTGCGCTCCCTCGCGCGCGGCCTGGGCGAGCAAGCTGCGGGCCGCCTCCAGATTGGCCGCCACACTGGCGCCCGACACCATCTGGATTGCAGCTGCGCGCAGCGGCATCAGTTCGTCCCCGGCGCGGGCGATGCCTCGGCCCCGCGACGCGGGACGCGTGTCACGCGTGGCTCGGTCCAGGTGCCATCGATGTGAAACTCCTGGGTCGCCGCACGCGACAGCGGCTCGCGCAAGAAAAGCTGCGCCAGGAAACTGCCCAGCCCGACCGCCGGGTTGATCACGCTGGCCACCAGCGAGGCCGTGCCGGCATTGATCTCGGGCACGACCACCACCTTGATGTCCTGGGTCTCGCGCGCGATGTCGGCCTTGCCGTCCATCAGCACCGCGGCATTGACGCCCTTCATCTGCAGGTTGTTGGTCAAGGCGATGCCCTGGGCGATGGTGACGTCGCCGCGCACAAAATCAAACGGGAAGCCCTCGGAGAACACATCGCGGAAATCCAGGGCCAGACGGCGCGGCAGCGACTGCAGGCTCAGCACCCCCAGCAGCTTGGCCAGCCCCGGATCGGCCTTGAGAAACTGACCCGCCTCGACATTGACCGCGAAGGCGCCACTCATGCTGGGATAGTCCAGGGCCAGCGGCGATCCCATCCAGGCCACCTGGCCCTCGAGCTTGCCGCGTCCGCGTCGCACCAAGTCCTTCATGCCCAGGCGGGTGAGCAGCTGGCCCGCATCGGCCACGTCCAGCCGGAAATTCATCACCGTGCGGCGGCGCTCGGCGGCCGAGCGCGCACCGCGCGGGGCCGCTTGCTGCGCGTTCACCGGCACCCAGTTGCCTGTGGCATTGAAGCTGGCCTCGGGCATGGCCAGAGACAGCTTGTTCAGGCGCCATTCACTGCCGCCGCGGTTGACGGCGTCGATCTCCAGGCGGCCCAGCTTCTTGCCACGCAGTTCGAAGTCGTCGACCACGATGTCCAGCGCGGGAATGCTGGCGGGCTGCTCGTCCAACAGGGTTTCGACCTCGCTGGCGGTGGCCGCGGCGATGGACAAGCGCGCCAGCCGCGCCTGCAGGCGGCCCATGCTGCTGCCCCAGGGCTGGCGGTATTCCAGGTAGCCATTGAGCTGCGCCGCGTCCACGTTGGCCCGCCAGACCAGGCCCTCGCGCGAGCCGCCCAGCAGCACGTTCTGCAAGGTGCGCCCGCCCACCGTGAATTCACGCGCGCGCAGCACCGCGGTCGTGGGCAGGTAGCCCTGCACGTACGCGGGGATGGCGGCGCCTGCACCGCTCGCTCCGGGCGCAGTCAGCAGGCTCTCCCAGGCGTCGAGGTTGAACTGTGCGAAGTTGATGTTGGCGTAGACGCCTTGCTCGGGCATCGGCGCGGACTCGCCGGCCTGCAAGCCCACGGCAATCGTCCCGCGCAGCACCCGCGGCTCGGCGCCAGACACATCGCGCACATAGGTGACGGCGGCCAGGCGCCCCATCTCGAGCGAGAGCCGGTCCTGCGCGCGCGGGGTGCCGGCCTGGCGCAGGATCTCAAAGCGCAGGGGCAAGGCCGCCTCGGCCGCCTTGGTCAGCGGCACCGGCATGGACAGCGCCATGCCCTGCAAACTGCTGGTCACCAGCACATCGACACCGCCGGGTCGGATACCGACCGTCGCCGCATACGCCGCGCTGCCCGAGGCCTGGCGCGCCATGCGGGCCACCGCGCCCAGCTCGCGGGCCTGGCGCAGCCCTTCGGCGGTGGTCGTGCCCTGGATGCGAATGAGGGACGCCGGCTCGAACGCATGGGGCGCCGTGGCCCGGGTGCCGCCGTCGAGCCGCACGTCACCGCCCAGCGCCCGGCCCTGCACGCCGGCGAGCGTGAACCCGCCCTCGGTGAACGAGACCGTGCCACGCAGGCGCGACAGCATCGGCACATCCGGCGTGATCTGCAGGTCGTTGTTGCTGAAGTTGACGCTGCCTTGCACGGTTGAACGATCGGACTGGGCCAGCGGCACCGCCAGGCGCAGACGCAACTCCGCATTGCCCGTCGCGCTCGCGCCGGCGAAGGGCTGCCCCAGCCAGGCCGCGACCGGGCTGGCATTGAACACGCCCAGCGAGTCGGCCAATGGCCCGCGCACCTGTCCGTTGACGGTCACGACCGAGGCCGACAGGTCGGCGATCGCGGCATCGGCCTGCAGCTGCAGGCCCGGCGCGCCGGCAAAGCCGCCCTTGGCGCCATTGATCTGCATGCTGTTGCGATCGAAGACGAGTTCACCCGACAGGCCCGTGAGCGCGCGCCACGCGCCAGTGCCCGTGCCGCGGACCGTGGCGCGCGGAATATAGGCATAGCTCACGTCGCTGACACGGGTGCTGATGCGGAACTCGCCGGTGCCGGCGCGGGTGAAGGGGAAGTCCTGCAGGTCGCCGCGCACCCGGATGCGGCCCTCACTGGCCTTGCCCGCGATCACTGCCTCACGCACGTAATCCCGGGTGGCCTTGGGCAGGCGCATCGGCAAGTAACGCCAAACTCGGGCGCCATCGGCGCGGATCAAGTTCAGCTGCAAATCCAGCACGCCGGGCAAGGGACCGCGCGCCGCATCGCCGGTGTGCCAGCTCAATTGGCCGTCGAGCTGCACGTCCGGGTTGCGCAGCTTGAGGGCCGACACGTTCAGGCTGGTGCGCGCTTCGGTACGTTGCCATTGCAGGTCGGCGCTCAATTGGTCGATCGGGACGCGCGGGTCTTCGAACAGGCCCGGCATCTCCACGCCGCCGCGATCGATCTGCAAACGCCCCTTGCCGCCCGCCTCGCTGACGTCAAAGTCCAGCGTGGCCCCGCGCAGACCGGGGCGACCGCTGGCCGCGTGCACCGGCAACTCCAGGCCCGACAGACGTCCCTTCGCTTGAAACTTGCGCGGCGCGTCCACCGCGCCCTCCCAACTGGCCTGCAACTGGTCGACCAGGCCCTTGGGCGCGTGGGCCTCCAGCAGCGCGCGGCTGGCAGCGTCCAAGGGCAGGTGGCCTGCCAGGCGGCGCAGCGCTTCGAGATCGAGTCGATCGGCGCGCAACTGGCCCTGGGCGGGCTGCTTGCCGCGGTCGCCCTGCCAGGTCAGGGCCACATTGCCGCCCGGCCAGCGGCGGCCGTCAGCGGTCTGGAACTGCAGCTCGCGGGTCTCGACCTCAAAGCCCTGGGGCAGGCGCTTGCCTGACAGGCGACCCGACAGCGAGGCGAGCATCAAGGGTGCGCGGTCCGGGGCGAGCCGGGCATCGACCTGCGACAGCGCGACCTGCGCGGCGCCGCCGGTGACCTCGCCATCGTCGACATCGACCCAGGCACGCAACAGACCCTGGCCGGTGCGCACCTGCACCCCCAGGTCAGCGTACTGGCGCAGGCGAGACAGATCGACCCCGCTGAAATCCGCATAAAGCTGACCCTTCCAGTCCTGCCAGCGCCCGGGATGCTGCGACAGCAAGGGCTGGCGAAACACGCCGCGCAGGCTGAAGCGCTCACCCAGATCGGCTGGCGGCGTCGCGTCCAGGCGCAAGGCATGCCGCAAGCCGCCATTGCGCACGACGAACTGCAGATCGGACAGGACCAAAGGTGGAGCGCCGCGTAACTCATCGGTCCAGCGCAGGACGCCGCCCATGACCACCGCCTCGCGCTGGCGGAAAAACCAGTCGGCGGCACGCCCATCACCGCCGCCGCGCGAGACATCCAGACCGGCCACCCACAGCCGACCATCGACCGAGCGGCGCACATCCAGCTGCGGCCCTTCCAAGTAAAGCTGCTCGAAGCCCGAGTTCCACAGCGATCGCGGCGACAGCGCCAGCACCACACGTGACAAACGCAGCGCTTCGCGGTCCTGCGCGTCATGCAACACCACGTCGCGCAGCTCGAAGGAAGGCATGATGTTGTCGCTGCTGGCGCTGATGGCGCCGATGCGCACGGGTACCCCCAACGCCCGAGAGGCTTGGCGCTCCATCACTGGGCGCCATTCGTCTATTCGCGGCAGAATCCAACCATGAAGCGCCCCCCAGGCGAGCGCCAGGAGCAGCCAGAAGACCACGAGGGTCCACCACAGGCTGCTGGCGACGGCGCTGAGCACCCGAAGCGGGCGCGAGGGCGGCAAGGAATCTTTCATGGAAACGAGGACGTGGCAGGAATTATGACCCCCGGTGCGTCAGGCAGCACAGCGGTAGATCCCGTCCCGGCCGCCCCCACCGGCTACGCCACCCATTCACGTTTCGCCCAGCGCCTGCGCCGGCGTTACGCCGGCGAGCTGTCCCTGCTGCCCGCCGGCGACCCCGCCCGCGCCAGCATGGCCGCCACCTTCGAAGCCCTGCGCGCCCGTGGCGACGACCTGCCCACTGCGCTGCGCGTCCTGCGGCAGCTGGTCATGGAGCGCCTGATCGTGCTCGATTGCGACCAGCAGGCGCCGCTGGCCACGATCACGCGGGCCGTCACCGAGCTGGCCGAATTCACATTGGACCAGGCCTGCCAGGAAGCCGACGCCCAGCTCGATGCCATTCACGGCGCCCCGCAGGGCCCCGACGGCCAGCGCGCCCGCCTGTGGGTGGTGGGCATGGGCAAGCTCGGTGCGCGCGAACTGAATGTGTCCAGCGATATCGACCTGATCTACATCTACGACCACGAAGGCGAGACCGCCGGCGTGCAAGGTGGACGCGGGCGCATCTCCAACCACGAGTACTTCGCCAAGGCGGTCCGTCTGATTTACGGCCTGATCGGCGACACCACGGACCACGGCTTCGTGTTTCGCGTCGACCTGGCCCTGCGCCCCAATGGCAACTCGGGCCCGCCTGTCGTCTCGCAGGACGCGCTGGAGGAATATCTGCAGGTGCAAGGGCGCGAATGGGAGCGCTTTGCCTGGCTCAAAAGCCGCATCGTCGCCCCGCGCGCGGCCATCGAAGACCACAGCGCGCGGGCTCTGCGCAGCACCGTGCTGCCTTTCGTGTTCCGCCGCTATCTCGATTACAGCGTCTTCGAGTCGCTGCGGGTGCTGCACCGGCAGATCCGCGAACATGCCGCGCGCCGCAGCGCGGGCCGGCCCGAGCGGGCCAATGACGTCAAGCTCTCGCGCGGCGGCATCCGCGAGATCGAATTCATCGTCCAGCTGTTGCAGGTGGTGCGCGGTGGCCAGTTCCCCGAGCTGCGCACGCGCCCCACGCTGGCCGCCTTGCAACGCGTGGCGGCGGCTGGTCTGATGCCGCAGGCCACGGCCGACGCGCTGGCGCAGGCCTATGTCTTTCTGCGGCGCGTCGAGCACCGCATCCAGTACCTGGACGACCAACAGACCCACGTACTGCCCATGGGCTGCGATTCCGCCGACGGCGACCTGGCCTGGATCAGCCGCACCCTGGGCTATGCCGACTGCCCCGCCTTCCTGTGCGCCCTGGACGCACACCGCGAGCTGGTCGCCCAGGAGTTCGACACCCTGCTGGGGCAAGACGAGAACTGCAAGGGCTGCGCAGGCCCCAAGGCAGCGCGCAACGGCGCCGGCACCGACTTCGACAGCCTGCTTCAGGGTCTGCCGCCGCAGCTGCGCGAGCGGGTAGCGGGCTGGCAAACCCACCCGCGCGTGCAGGCCTTGCGCGAAGACGCGCGGGCCCGCCTGGTCAAGCTGGTCGCGCGCACCGCCCAATGGCTGCAGGAAGGCCGCGTGAGCGAAGACGCCGCCCTGCGCATGGCCGACTGGATGGAGCCGCTGCTGCGGCGCGAAAGCTACCTGGCCCTGCTGCTCGAACGCCCCGGCGTGCACGAGCGCCTGTTGCGCGTGCTGGGCGCGGCGCGCTGGCCGGCGCGCTATCTCCTGAAGCACCCGGGCGTGATCGACGAACTCGCCGGCGACGCCCTGCTGCGCGAACGCTTCCAGGCCGCCGACTTCGAGCGCGAACTCGCGCAGCGCCACCAGGCCCTGGCGCGCACCGGCGAGGACGATGACGAGACGCTTCTGAACCTGCTGAGACGCGCCCACCACGCCGAAGTGTTTCGCACGCTGGCGCGCGACATCGAGGGTCGGCTCACCGTCGAACAAGTCGCCGACGACCTCAGCGCCCTGGCCGACGCGGTGCTGCGCGTGACCTCGCAGTGGGTCTGGCAGCGTCTGAAATCGCGCCATCGCGACACGCCCCAATTCGGCATCATTGGCTACGGCAAGCTCGGCGGCAAAGAGCTGGGTTACGGCAGTGACCTGGACATCGTCTTCGTCTACGAAGACGACCATGAGGCCGCGGCCGAGACCTATGCCGCCTTCGTGCGCAAGTTGATCAACTGGCTCACCACCAAGACCGCCGAGGGCGATCTGTTTGAAATCGACACCGCCTTGCGGCCCAATGGCAGCTCGGGCCTGCTGGTCACCTCCTTCGACGCCTACGCCAACTACCAGCAAAACCGCGGCAGCAACACCGCCTGGACCTGGGAGCACCAGGCCATGACGCGCGCCCGCTTCGTGCTGGGCGCGCCCGCACTGGCGCAGCGCTTTGACGCGGTGCGCGAGGCGGTGATCAGCGCGCCGCGCGACATCGCAGCCCTGCGCGACGAGATCGTGGCGATGCGGGCCAAGGTGTCGGCGGCGCACCCGGTCGAGGCCGGCCACTTTGATGTGAAGCACAGCCCCGGCGGCATGGTCGATGCGGAATTCGCGGTGCAGTTTCTCGTGCTGTCGCAGTCGGCCGCGCATCCCGAACTGATTCCCAACGTCGGCAACATCGCGCTGTTGCAACGCGCCCAGGCCTGTGGGCTGCTGCCCGCGGGCGTCGGCGATGCCGCCGCCGATGCCTACCGCAGCCTGCGCCGCGCCCAGCATGCAGCGCGTTTGAACGAGCACCCCACCCAGGTCCCGAGTGCGCAGCTGGTCGTCGAGCGCGACGCTGTGCTCGCCCTGTGGCGCACGGTGTTCGACTAGACCGCGTCCGCATGAACCCCCGTCGATTGGCTGCAGCGTGTGCGCTGCCCCTGTGGCTCGCAGCCTGCGCCCTCCCCCGCCCACCCGCCGCCGTGAGCGCGCCG
>CANGSD010000017.1 GCA_947455875.1 Comamonadaceae bacterium | reverse complement strand
GGCATCTCCGTCGGCTACAACTACATCCACGGCGAGATCTTCCAGGTCTACGAGCGCTTCGAAGAGGCCCTCGAAGAAGCCCGCGCGGCGGGTCTGCTGGGAAACAACATCCTGGGCACGAACTTCTCGTTCCAGTTGCACGCTTTCCACGGCTTTGGTGCCTACATCTGCGGCGAAGAGACCGCGCTGCTCGAGTCGCTCGAAGGCAAGAAGGGCCAGCCGCGTTTCAAGCCGCCGTTCCCGGCCAGCTTCGGCCTGTACGGCAAGCCCACCACCATCAACAACACCGAGACCTTCGCGGCGGTGCCCTGGATCATCCGCAACGGCGGTCAGGCCTACCTCGAATGCGGCAAGCCCAATAACGGCGGCACCAAGATCTTCTCGATCTCGGGCGACGTCGAGCGCCCGGGCAATTACGAGATCCCGCTGGGGACGCCCTTTGCCAAGCTGCTCGAGCTGGCCGGCGGCGTGCGCGGTGGCAGGAAGCTCAAGGCCGTCATCCCCGGTGGCTCCTCGGCGCCGGTGCTGCCCGCGTCCATCATGATGGAGATCACGATGGACTACGACGCCATCGCCAAGGCCGGCTCCATGCTCGGCTCGGGCGCGGTGATCGTGATGGACGAAACCCGCGACATGCCCGAATCACTGCGGCGTCTGTCGTACTTCTACATGCACGAGTCCTGCGGCCAGTGCACGCCCTGCCGCGAAGGCACCGGCTGGCTCTGGCGCGTGGTCGATCGCATCTGCAACGGCCACGGCAAGCCCTCTGACATGGACCTGCTCAATTCCGTGGCCGACAACATTCAGGGCCGCACCATCTGCGCGCTCGGCGACGCGGCGGCCATGCCGGTGCGCGCCATGATCAAGCACTTCCGGCACGAGTTCGAGGCCAAGATCTCCCAGCCGGCGAAAGCACACCATGGTTGAAATCGAACTCGACGGAAAAAAGGTGGAAGTGGCTGAAGGCAGCATGGTCATGCATGCTGCGGAAAAGGCCGGCACCTACATCCCGCACTTTTGCTATCACAAGAAGCTGTCCATCGCGGCCAACTGCCGCATGTGCCTGGTCGATGTGGAGAAGGCGCCCAAGCCCCTGCCGGCCTGCGCCACGCCCGTGACCAACGGCATGGTGGTGCGCACCCATTCCGACAAGGCCGTGAAGGCGCAGCAGTCGGTGATGGAGTTCCTCCTGATCAACCACCCGCTCGATTGCCCCATCTGCGACCAGGGCGGTGAGTGCCAGCTGCAAGACCTGGCGGTGGGCTACGGGGCTTCAGCCTCGCGCTACCAGGAAGAAAAGCGCGTGGTCTTTCACAAGGATGTGGGTCCGCTGATTTCCATGGAGGAAATGAGCCGCTGCATCCATTGCACCCGCTGCGTGCGCTTTGGCCAGGAAGTGGCCGGCGTGATGGAGCTGGGCATGATCCATCGGGGCGAGCATTCCGAGATCACCACCGTGGTGGGCGATACCGTCGACTCCGAAGTCTCGGGCAACATGATCGACCTGTGCCCGGTCGGCGCCCTCACCAGCAAGCCGTTCCGCTACAGCGCCCGTACCTGGGAGCTCTCGCGCCGCAAGTCGATCAGCCCCCACGATTCCACCGGCGCCAACCTGGTCGTGCAGGTCAAGGGCAACCAGGTCATGCGCGTGCTGCCCCTGGAGAACGACGGCGTCAACGAATGCTGGTTGGCCGATCGCGATCGCTTCTCGTATGAGGCCCTCAATGGTCCCGAGCGCCTGACCACGCCCATGATCAAGCAGGGCGGTCAGTGGATCGCCGTCGACTGGCAGACCGCGCTGGACTACGTGGCCAAGGGCCTGCAGGGTGTGAAGGCCGATCACGGCGCGGCCAGCATCGGTGCGCTGGTCAGCCCGCACAGTTCCGTCGAAGAGTTGTACCTGGCCGGTGCCCTGATGCGCGCGATGGGCAGCCAGAACATCGACTATCGCCTGCGCCACGCCGACTTCGCCGCGCCGCAGGGCGTGCGCTGGCTCGGCACCTCGATTGCCTCGCTGTCTGAGGTGCAGCGCGCGCTGGTGGTCGGCTCCAATCTGCGCAAGGACCATCCGCTGTTCGCGCTGCGCGTGCGCGCCGCCACCCGCAAGGGTGCGCAGGTCAGCGTGATCAATGACGCCGACGACGACTGGGCCCTGCCCATCGCCCACAAGGCCGTCGTGCCCGCCGCCGACTGGGCTCAGGCCTTGGCCTGCGTAGCCCTGGCCGTGGCCGCTGAAAAAGGCGTTGCCGTACCGGCCGCCCTCAGCGCCGACGCGGTCCAGGCCCTGCAAAAAGCCCACGCCGCGCGCTGGACGGGCATGGCCAAGTCGCTGCTGTCTGGCGAGCGCAAGTCCATTCTTTTGGGCAATGCGGCGGCTCACCATGCCAAGGCCCCGTCGCTGCTGGCGATTGCCCACTGGCTCGGTTAGCAGACCGGTGCCACCGTCGGCTACCTCACCGAAGCCGCCAACACCGTGGGCGCACAGCTCGCGGGCGCGCTGCCCGGTGCGGGCGGTCTGCATGCCGGTCAGATGCTGGCCGGGGGCCTGAAGGCCCTGATCCTGCTCAATACCGAACCCGCCTTCGACGCCGCGCGTCCTGCGGCGCCGATCGGGCAGGGCGGCATGGTCGTCACGCTCAGCCCCTTCAAGTGCAACACCGACATCAGCGACGTGCTGCTGCCGATCGCCCCGTTCACCGAGACCCCGGGCACCTTCGTCAACGCCGAGGGCCGTGTCCAGGGCTTCCACGCCGTGGTCAAGCCCCTGGGTGAGACCCGCCCGGCCTGGAAGGTGCTGCGCGTCCTGGGCAACACCTTGGGCCTGCCGGGCTTCGAGTTCACGTCCTCGCAAGAAGTGCTGGCGGCCGTGCGCGGTGCACAAGACGTCCAGCAAGATTTCGTTCAAGGCAACGTTCTGTCCAACGCCACGTCGGCCGCCATCGACCTGTCGCCCGCTGCGGGCCGCCCGGTCAGTGCCGCGATTTACCAGCTCGATGGCATCGTGCGCCGCGCGCCGTCGCTGCAAAGCACGGCTGACGCGCGCGCGGGTGCCGCTCCAGTGGCTCCGGGGGTAAGCGCATGATCGACACGATTTACGGATTCGGCTACGGCCTGCTGGCCGCGCCCTGGTGGTCCAGCGTGGGCTGGCCGGTGGTGTGGACCCTGATCAAGATCGTCGCCGTGGTGCTGCCCCTCATGGGCGCGGTGGCCTACCTCACGCTGTGGGAGCGCAAGGCCATTGGCTACACCCAGGTGCGCGTGGGTCCCAACCGCATCGGCCCCCTGGGCCTGCTGCAGCCAATTGCCGATGCACTGAAGCTCCTGACCAAGGAAATCATTCGGCCGACGGCGGCCAGCAAGGGCCTGTTCTTCCTCGGTCCGATCATGACCATCATGCCGGCGCTGGTCGCCTGGGCCGTGATCCCCTTCGGCCCCGATGTGGCGCTGGCCAATATCAATGCCGGCCTGTTGTTCATCATGGCCATCACCTCGCTGGAGGTGTACGGCGTGATCATCGCGGGCTGGGCCTCCAACTCCAAGTACGCGCTGCTCGGTGCCCTGCGCGCCTCGGCGCAGATGGTCAGTTATGAAATCGCCATGGGCTTTTGCCTGGTGGTGGTGCTGATGGTGGCCGGCAGCCTGAACATGACCGATGTGGTCATGAGCCAGGGCCAGGGCTACTTCGCGCACATGGGGCTGAACTTCCTGTCCTGGAACTGGCTGCCCCTGCTGCCGATCTTCCTGGTGTATTTCATCTCGGGCCTGGCCGAGACCAACCGTCACCCCTTTGACGTGGTCGAAGGCGAGTCCGAGATCGTGGCCGGTCACATGATCGAGTACTCGGGCATGAGCTTCGCCATGTTCTTCCTGGCCGAGTACGCCAATATGTGGTTGGTCTCGATCCTGGCGGTGATCTTGTTCCTGGGTGGCTGGTTGCCCCCGATCGACTCGCCGCTGCTGGCCGCGATTCCGGGCTGGATCTGGCTGGGTCTGAAGACCTTTGCAGTCGTCACCGTGTTCCTGTGGGTGCGCTCGACCTTCCCCCGTTACCGCTACGACCAGATCATGCGTCTGGGCTGGAAGATCTTCATTCCCGTCACCCTGGTGTGGCTGGTCGTGGTCGGCCTGTGGATGCAGACCCCTTTCAACATCTGGAAATAACGAGTCAAGGTGATGTCCACGCAAACCCTGTCCAACCCGTCCGCGTTCTCGCTCAAGGACTTCCTCTCCAGCTTCATGCTGTTGGAGCTGTTCAAGGGCATGCGTATCACGGGCAAGTACTTCCTCTCGCGCGCTATTACCGTGCAGTTCCCGGAAGAAAAGACGCCGCTGTCGCCGCGTTTTCGGGGTCTGCACGCGCTGCGTCGGTATGAGAACGGTGAAGAGCGCTGTATCGCTTGCAAGCTGTGCGAGGCTGTTTGCCCGGCGCTGGCCATCACCATCGAGTCCGACCAGCGCGCCGACGGCACCCGACGCACTACGCGCTACGACATCGACCTGACCAAGTGCATCTTCTGCGGCTTCTGCGAAGAAAGCTGCCCGGTCGATTCCATCGTCGAGACCCACATCCTCGAATACCACGGCGAAAAGCGCGGCGACCTGTACTTCACCAAAGAAATGCTGCTGGCCGTGGGCGATCGCTACGAACCCGAGATCGCGGCGGCCAAGGCGGCCGACGCCCGCTATCGCTGACGCGACCCACACGAGCACCCCACCATGGACATCGTCACCGGTCTTTTCTACCTCTTCTCCGCGATCTTGCTGTTCGCGTCCTTCCGGGTCATCACGGCGCGCAATCCCGTGCACGCCGCCTTGTACCTGGTGCTCGCGTTCTCGCAGGCCGCCGCCGTCTGGCTGCTGCTGCGGGCGGAGTTCCTGGCCATCTCGCTGGTGCTGGTGTATGTCGGCGCGGTGATGGTGCTGTTCTTGTTCGTGGTGATGATGCTGGACATCCACATCGACAGCCTGCGCTCTGGGTTCTGGAAGCACTTTCCGCTGGCGGGCCTGATCGGTGCGCTGATCGCTCTGGAAATGGCGGCCGTTCTGATGGGGGGCTTTCGCGTCACTGAAGGCAGCAAAGCCGCTGCCGCGCCGCTGGCCGCCGATTACTCCAACACCAAGGAGCTGGGCAAGCTGCTGTACACCCAGTACCTGTTCCCCCTGGAAATCGCCGCTCTGATCCTGCTGGTGGCCATCGTCGCGGCGATCGCCCTGACGCTGCGTGAGCGCAAAGACTCGCGCCACATGGATCCGTCCGATCAGGTGCGCGTGAAGGCCGCCGACCGCCTGCAGGTGGTCAAGCTCGCGCCCACCCAGTCTGCACCCCCGGCGCCAGCGCCTGCGCCTGACACCCCGCCCGGAGCCTCGACATGAGCCTGACCCTTGGCCACTTCCTGTCCCTGGGCGCGATCTTGTTCGCGCTGTCGGTGGTGGGCATCTTCCTCAATCGCCGCAACCTGATCGTGCTGCTCATGGCCATCGAGCTGATGCTGCTGGCGGTGAACATGAACTTCGTCGCGTTCTCGTACTACCTGAACGACATGCACGGCCAGATCTTCGTGTTCTTCATCCTCACGGTGGCGGCGGCTGAATCGGCCATCGGCCTCGCGATCCTGGTGCTGTTGTTCCGCAACAAGTCGAACATCAACGTCGAAGAACTCAACACGCTCAAGGGCTGAGCCCGCACACGATATGAGCCAGACCCTTTCCGCATCGACCCTGCTTGCCGTGCCCCTCGCGCCCCTGGTCGGCGCGATCGCCGCCGGCGTGCTGGGCACCCAGTTCGGTGGCAACTGGATCGGCCGCCGCCTCTCGCACTCGCTGACCATCCTGGGCGTGTTCATCGCCTTTGTGCTGTCGGCCATGACCCTCAAGAGCGTGGCCCTGGATGGCGCGCGCTTTAACGCCACGATCTATGAGTGGATGGTGATCGGCGGCCTGAAGATGGAGATCGGCTTTCTGGTCGATGGCCTGACCGCCATGATGATGTGCGTGGTGACCTTCGTGTCGCTGATGGTTCACATCTACACCATCGGCTACATGGAAGAAGACGAGGGCTACAACCGCTTCTTCGCCTACATCTCGCTGTTCACCTTCTCGATGCTGATGCTCGTCATGAGCAACAACTTCCTGCAGCTGTTCTTCGGCTGGGAGGCGGTGGGTCTGGTGTCGTATCTGCTGATTGGCTTTTGGTACAACAAGCCGACGGCCATCTTTGCCAACATGAAGGCCTTTCTGGTGAACCGGGTCGGCGACTTCGGCTTCATTCTGGGCATCGGCCTGATCGCCGCCTACGCAGGCACCCTCAATTACGCCGAGACCTTTGCCAAGACGGGCGAGTTGGCCAAACTGGGTTTTCCGGGCACTGACTGGATGTTGGTGACGGTGATCTGTATTTGCCTGTTCATCGGCGCCATGGGCAAGAGCGCGCAGTTTCCGCTGCATGTGTGGCTGCCCGATTCGATGGAAGGCCCCACCCCGATCTCCGCGCTGATTCACGCGGCCACGATGGTGACGGCGGGCATCTTCATGGTGGCGCGCATGTCGCCGCTGTTTGAGTTGAGCGACACCGCCTTGTCCTTCATCCTGGTGATCGGCGCGATCACAGCCCTCTTCATGGGCTTCATGGGCATCATCCAGAACGACATCAAGCGCGTGGTGGCCTATTCCACGCTGTCGCAGCTGGGGTACATGACGGTGGCTCTGGGGGCCTCAGCGTATTCGGTGGCGGTGTTCCACCTCATGACGCACGCCTTCTTCAAGGCGCTCCTGTTCTTGGCGGCCGGCTCGGTGATCATGGGCCTGCACCATAACCAGGACATCCGCTGGATGGGGGGTGTGCGCAAGTACATGCCGATCACCTGGATCACCTCGCTGCTCGGATCGCTGGCGCTGATTGGCACGCCGCTGTTTGCCGGCTTTTACTCCAAGGACAGCATCATCGAGGCGGTGCACGCCACGAACATCTGGGGCGCGGGCTTTGCCAATTTTGCGGTGCTGGCGGGCGTGTTCGTCACCGCCTTCTATTCCTTCCGCATGTACTTCCTGGTGTTCCACGGCAAGGAGCGCTTTGACCAGAACCCGGATGCCCACCACGGGCATGACGATCATGATGAACATCACGAGCCCCATGAGTCGCCCTGGGTCGTGACCGCGCCGCTGCTGTTGCTGGCGATTCCGTCGGTGGTGATCGGCTATCTGACGCTGGGCCCGCTGGTGCACGGCGATTTCTTCAAGGACGCGATCTTTGTCGACGCGGCCCGCCATCCCGCGATGGCTTCGCTGTCCCAGTCCTTCCACGGCGCGGCGCAGATGGCGCTGCATGGTCTGCAGACTGCGCCCTTCTGGCTGGCGGTCGCAGGCGTGGTACTGGCCTGGTACATGTATCTGGTGAATCCGGCCTTGCCGGCGGCGATCAAGGCGCGCGTGATGCCGCTGTACACGCTGCTGGAAAACAAGTACTACATGGACTGGATCAACGAGAACATCCTCGCGCGCGGCGCCCGCGGTCTGGGCTTCGCGCTCTGGAAAGGCGGCGACGAGGCCGTGATCGATGGCACCGCCGTCAATGGCAGCGCCCGTGTGGTCGCCGTGTTCGCTGCGCTCGCACGCCGGCTGCAAACCGGTTTCCTGTACCACTACGCCTTGGCCATGATCCTGGGCCTGTTCGCCTTGCTTACGTGGTTCAGTTCGCCGCTCTCGGCCTGGCTAGGCAAGTAGGAGAAAAACAAAAATGGGTTTGTTGAGCCTTGCCATCTGGACGCCGATCTTCTTTGGCGTCGTGCTGCTGGCCCTGGGTCGGGACGATCAGGCGCGCGTCGTGCGCTGGTTCGCGCTGGTGGGCGCGGTCGTGAGCCTCTTGCTCACGCTGCCGCTGTACACCGGCTTCGATGCGTCGACGGCGGCCATGCAGTTTGTCGAGAAAGCGCCCTGGATTGCGCGCTTTAACGTCCACTACCACCTGGGTCTGGACGGCATCTCGTTCTGGTTCGTGCCGCTGACGGCTTTCATCACGGTGATCGTAGTGATCTCGGCCTGGGAGGTGATCACCGAGCGCGTGAACCAGTACATGGGCGCCTTCCTGATTTTGTCGGGCCTGATGATCGGTGTGTTCAGTGCGCTGGATGGCATGTTGTTCTACGTGTTCTTCGAGGCCACACTGATCCCGATGTATTTGATCATTGGTATCTGGGGCGGCCCGCGCAAGATCTACGCGGCGTTCAAGTTCTTCCTGTACACGCTGCTCGGTTCGCTGTTGATGCTGATCGCCCTGATCTACTTGTACAACAAGGCAGGCGGCAGCTTCGACATCCAGGCCTGGCACCAGCTGCCGCTGGCGGCGGCACCCCAGACCCTGTTGTTCTTTGCGTTCTTCGCAGCGTTTGCGGTGAAGGTGCCGATGTGGCCGGTGCACACCTGGCTGCCCGACGTGCACGTGGAGGCGCCCACCGGCGGCTCGGCGGTGCTGGCGGCCATCATGCTGAAACTGGGCGCCTACGGCTTCCTGCGCTTTTCCATGCCGATTGCTCCCGATGCCGCCCACGAATGGGCCTGGCTGATGATCGGGCTGTCGCTGATTGCCGTGATCTACGTGGGCCTGGTGGCGATGGTGCAGCAGGACATGAAAAAGCTGGTGGCGTATTCGTCGGTGGCCCACATGGGCTTCGTCACGCTGGGCTTCTTCATCTTCAACGACCTCGGCGTGGCCGGTGGCCTGGTGCAGATGATTGCCCACGGCTTTGTCTCGGGTGCGATGTTCCTGTGCATCGGCGTGCTCTATGACCGGGTGCACTCGCGCGAGATCGCCAGCTATGGCGGTGTGGTCAACACCATGCCCAAGTTCGCGGCCTTCGCACTGCTCTTTGCCATGGCCAACTGTGGTCTGCCCGCTACCGCCGGTTTCGTGGGCGAGTGGATGGTGATCCTGGGTGCGACCAAGGCCAATTTCTGGCTGGGTCTGGCCGCTGCCACCGCCCTGATCTTCGGCGCGGCTTACACCCTGTGGATGTTCAAGCGCGTCTACCTGGGTCCGGTGGCCAATGAGGACGTCAAGGCGCTGACCGACATCAACAGCCGCGAGTTCCTCATGCTGTCGCTGCTGGCGATCGCGGTCCTCTACATGGGCATTTATCCCAAGCCCTTTACCGACGTCATGGACGTCTCTGTCGCCGAGTTCCTCAAGCACGTGGCGGCTTCGAAGCTGAATTGATCATGCTGGACACACTGAGCCTCTTCGTCGTCGCCCCGGAAATCGTTCTGGCGGTGATGGCCTGCGCCATCTTGCTGGTGGACCTGGGTGTCAAGAGCCGCCTTCGCGACCTGACTTATGTGCTGACCCTGGCCACCCTGGCGGTGGTGACCTGGCTGTGCGCCAGTGCCGCCCTGGAGGGCAGCACGCAGTACGCCTTCGGCAAGATGGTGGTGAGCGATCCCATGGGCAATTGGCTCAAGGCCTTTGCTGCCGTGGCTGTGGGCGTCACGCTGGTTTACAGCCGACCCTATGCGGCCGACCGCGACATGATGCGTGGGGGCGAGCTGTTCACCCTGTCGCTGTTCTCGCTTCTGGGCATCTTCGTGATGGTCTCGGGCAGCAACTTCCTGGTGATCTACCTGGGACTCGAGCTGCTGACGCTGTCTAGTTATGCGCTGGTGGCCCTACGTCGCGACAACGAGAAAGCCACCGAAGCCGCCATGAAGTACTTCGTGCTGGGCGCGATGGCCTCGGGCTTCCTGCTGTATGGCCTGTCCATGATGTACGGCGCCACCGGCTCGCTCAATATCGACGAGGTGTTCAAGGCGATTGGCAGCGGCCGCATCAAGCACGAGGTGCTGGTGTTCGGTCTGGTGTTCATCGTGGCCGGCCTGGCCTTCAAGCTGGGGGCCGTGCCTTTCCACATGTGGATTCCCGACGTCTACCAGGGCGCGCCGACCGCGGTGACGCTGATGATCGGCGCCGCGCCCGAGCTGGCGGCCTTCGGCATCGTGATTCGTCTGCTGGTGGAGGGCCTGATCCCCCTGGCCATCGACTGGCAGCAGATGCTGGGTTTGCTGGCGATTGCTTCGCTCTTGGTGGGGAATCTGGCGGCGATTGCGCAGACCAACCTCAAGCGCATGCTGGCCTATTCGACCATCGCGCAAATGGGCTTCGTGCTTCTGGGCCTGTCTGCAGGTGTCGTCAACGGCAGCACCGCCAACGGCCAGGTCGCCTACAGCGCCTCGATGTTCTACATCGTGACCTATGTGCTCACCACGCTGGCCACCTTCGGCATCATCTTGCTGCTGGCGCGCGAGGGCTTTGAGAGCGAAGAAATCTCTGACCTGGCCGGTCTGAACCAGCGCAGCCCGCTGTTTGCCGGTGTGATGGCGATCTGCATGTTCTCGCTGGCCGGTATCCCGCCCCTGGTGGGCTTCTACGCCAAGCTGGCCGTGCTGCAGGCGCTGGTGGGTTCCGGGCAGGCTCTGTATATCGGCATGGCCATTTTTGCGGTGATGGCGTCGCTGATCGGCGCCTTCTATTACCTGCGCGTGGTCAAGGTCATGTACTTTGATGAGCCTGTCACCGCCACCACCGTATCGGCCGATGCCGACGTGCGCGTGGTGTTGTCGATCAATGGTTTGTT
>CANGSD010000016.1 GCA_947455875.1 Comamonadaceae bacterium | reverse complement strand
CGCAGCGCCTGGCCGGCCTGCGGCCGCCCATGGGCCTGCAAGAAGCGCTGGAGAGCGCCGCCATCGCCAGTCTGGCGGGCCGCTTCGAGCCGGGCGACTGGGGTTGCCGCCCCACGCGCAGCCCGCACCACACGGCCAGCGCCGTGGCCCTGGTCGGGGGCAGCTCGCCGCCGCGGCCTGGCGAGATCTCGCTGGCGCATGGCGGTGTGTTGTTTCTGGACGAACTGCCCGAGTTTCCGCGTGCGGCGCTCGAGGCCCTGCGCGAGCCGCTGGAGACCGGACAGGTGCGTATCGTGCGCGCCGCGCAGTCGGCGCAATTTCCCGCGCGCTTTCAGTTGGTGGCGGCGATGAACCCCTGCCCCTGTGGCTGGCTCGGCTCGTCGCAGCGGGCCTGTCGCTGCACGCCCGACCAGGTGGCGCGCTATCAGGGCCGCGTGAGCGGGCCGCTGCTCGATCGCATCGACCTGCTGGTAGAAGTGGCGGCCCTGCCGCCGCAGGATTTGCTCGGCGCACCCCCGGGCGAAGGCAGTGAAGCCGTGCGCGCGCGCTGCGCACAGGCACGGCAACGTGCGCTCGATCGACAGGGCGATGCCAACCAGAGCCTGGCCGGTGCCGCGCTGGACACGCATACCGCCCTCTCGCCCTCAGCCACGCAGTTCCTGCGCAACGCGGCGCAGCGTCTGGGCTGGAGCGCGCGCGCCACGCACCGCGTCCTGCGGGTGGCGCGCACCATCGCCGATCTCGCGTCGGCCGACGCGGTAAGCGAAGTCCATCTGGCCGAGGCCATTCAATACCGACGCAGCCTCTCGGGCGCAGGCCACTGACCGCGGTGCGTGTGACAATTTATGCAATGAGCCCGCCCCTGCCCGTGGATCGCTACGACCGGCGCGTCGTGGGCTGGCTCTCGCTGGCGCAGTTGGTCACCTGGGGCAGCGTGTTCTACACGTTCGCCTTGTTGATGGAGCCGATCGAGCGCGAGCTCGGTCTGAGCCGCGCGCAAAGCTCGCTGGCTTTCAGCCTGATGCTGGCGATGGACGGCCTGCTGGCCTATCCGGTGGGCCGCTGGATCGACCAGGGCCACGAGCGCCGGGTGGTGACGGCCGGCTCCTTGCTGATCACCGCCGGCTTGGCGCTGCACACGCAGGTGAGCGGCGTGATCTCGTTCTACGCAGTGTGGATGCTCCTAGGCGCGGGCATGGCGGCCAGCGCCTACAACCCGGTGTTCGCGGTGGTCACGCGCCGCTATCCGCAGGACTTTCGTCGGGCCATCATCACCCTGACCTTTCTGGGCGGGCTGGCCAGCACCGTGTTCATCCCGCTCACCGCGTGGCTGATCGACACCTGGGGCTGGCGCGCGGCCCTCGGTGCGCTGGCCGTGTTGCCGCTGGCGGTGTGCGCGCCAATTCACCTGCGCATGCTGCGTGATGCGCCACCGCCTGCGGCCCACACGTCATCGTCGCAGCGCCCCGGCCACGCAGACGACGACGGGCATGTGCGGCTGATGCGAAGCGCGCCCTTCTTGCTGGTGGGATTTTTTGTGGTGGCCATGATGGGCGTGGTGGCGGCTTTGCCCGCGCACATGGTGAGCCTGCTGCGCGAGGCGGGCTTGCCGCCGGCCTGGGTGGTGGTGGTGCCGGCGAGCATCGGCGTGATCCAGGTGGTCGGACGCTTGGGGCTGTTCGTCATGGAGCAACAGGGCGACCCGCATCGGGCCAACCGCCTGATCCCGCTGTTGATTCCGCTGGGGCTCGCGGTGCTGCTCGCCTCGCAGGGCAGCATCGCGCTGGCCCTGTGCTTCGTGCTGCTGTTTGGTCTGGGCAACGGCATGGTCACCATCGTCAAGGGCACGGCGGTGGCGCAATACGTGAGTCGCCAGCATGTGGGCGCGCTCAATGGCGCGCTGGGTGTGCCGACGGCGCTGGCGCGCGCGTCGGCGCCGTGGCTGATGGGGCTGCTGTGGTCACCCGAGGGCGGCTACACCAGTGGCCTGTGGGGGCTGGTCGTGATCAGCCTGGCCGCGACGCTGGCGCTGTGGATGGCGCAGCGCGTGGCGCGGCCGGCGCAGTGATTCCCTGACGCTCAGGTCAGCACCGCCACCTTCTTGCGCGCGATCAACTCGAAATCGATCTGCGCGCCCAGGCCCGGCCCAGTGGGCGCATGCACCATGCCCTGTGCGTCGACCTCGATGTCTTGCACCAGGCCGTACTTTTGCGAGGCCGAGGGCAGCAGGATCTCGAAGAACTCGGTGTTGGGGATCGCCATGATCACGTGCAGATTGGCCACGTTATTGAGCGAGTTGCCGCCGTGGTGCACCTCGAAATTAAGGTGGAAGGCCTCGGCCAGGTGGGCCACCTTCATCATCGTGGTGATGCCGCCCTTGACCGCCACATCACCGCGCAGATAGTCAGTCGCCCGCTCGCGGATCCAGGGCGTGAACGAATCGAGCCCGCCCGCCGGGTACTCGGTGGCCATGATGGGAATGTGCAGCTTCTTGCGCAGCTCCACATAGTTGTAGAGGTCGGCGTCGGTCAGCGGGTCTTCGTACCAGTAATAGCCCAGGTCCTGGATCGCCTGGCCCACGCGCAGGGCCGCTGGGTAGTCATAGCTCCACGCGGCATCGAGCATCAGCAGGTAGTCATCGCCCACGGCCTGGCGCACCGCCTCGCACACCCGGATGTCCTCGCGCCACACCTGCGGCGGATGGATTTTGTAGGCCGCCAGGTTTTGCGCGCGGTAATGCAAGGCCTCGTCCACATAGGCCTGCGCACTGGGCAGCACCGCCGAACTGATGTAGGCCGGCACCTGGTGGCGGCAGGTTCCAAGCAGCTGGTGAATCGGCAGGCCCGCAGCCTTGCCGGCGATGTCCCACAGCGCAATATCGACCGCGCCGATGGCGCGCACCGTAGCCGTGCGCACCCGTTTCCACATCGCCTTGTTCAGGCGCTCGCGGTCCAGCGGGTTCTGGCCCATGAGGAGCGGCTTGAACACACGGATCAAGGAGGCGCCATCGGCGTCGGCCGGGAAGAAGGCCGAGCCGAGAAAGGCATGGCCGGTCAGGCCCTGGTCGGTGGTGATGGCCAGCAGGCCCAGCTGGCTCTTGCCGGAGAACTTGCCTGTGTGGGCCCCATAGCTGGTCGCCGGGATGTCGTCCCAGGCGAACAGCGTGAGCGTGACGTCCGTGATCTTCATTCGATGCGGATGTTGGCTTCCCGGATCAACTGGGTCCACTTGGTGATTTCGCTGCGCACCAGCGCGCCGAATTGCTCGGGGGTGCTGGCGGCGACTTCCACGCCCTGGTTGCGGAAACGCTGGACCACCTCGGGCTCTTTGAGCAGCGTGACGATGTCGCGATTGAGCTTGTCGACGACGGCCTTGGGCGTACCCGCGGGCACCTGCATGCCAAACCACACGTTCACCTCGAAGCCAGGCACACCCGCTTCGGCGACGGTGGGGGTGTCGGGCAGCAGCACCGAACGCTGCGAGCCGCTCACGCCGATCGCCTTCATGCGCCCGGCCTTGATCTGTTGCAGCACGTTGGGCACGTTGTCGAACAGGACGTCGATCTCGCCGCCGATCAGGGCGGTCACTGCCGGCGCGCTGCCCTTGTAGGGAATGTGCGCCATCTTCACGCCCGTCATCTTCATCAGCAGTTCCATCGTGAGATGGTTGGACGAGCCCGAGCCCGTGGAGCCGTAATTGAGCTTGCCGGGATTCTTGCGTGCGTACTCCAGCAGCTCGCGCACATTGTTCACCGGCAGTTCATTGCGCACCACCAGCGCGTTTTGCGTGCTGCCCGCCCACACCAGCGGCGTGAAGTCCTTGAGCGCGTCATAGGGCAGGGTCGCGCCATACAGACCCGGCAGCGCCGAGAACGGCAGCGGGGTGATCAAGATGGTGTAGCCGTCGGCCGGGGCCTTGGCCACCGCCAGGTTGCCGACGGTGGTGTTGCCACCGGGCCGGTTCTCGACCACCACCGGCTGGTTCCACATCTTGTTCAACCTCTCGGCCGAGACGCGGGCCAAGGTGTCGTTAAAGCCACCCGGCGGGTAAGGCACGACGAACTTCACCTGGCGCTCAGGAAAGTTCTGGGCGGCGGCGCCCAGGGCCACCAGGCCCAGGCACAGGGTCGCCAGCAAACGGCGGATCGAATTGCGCATGTCGTTGTCTCCTTGTTGTCGTGAGGTTTAAAACTTGACCACGTAGCCGGGGCCGTCGATGCAGGGGTACTTCTCAAAGATCGATTCATCCACCTGTACGCCCAGACCCGGGCCTTCGGGCGGCGTGACGCAGCCATCGGCGCCGATCTCGAACTGTGTGCCGAACATGTCGCGGAAGGGATTGAACTTCGAGACGCAGGCCTCGAAGTAGCCCGAGTTTTCGGTGGCGGCCATGAAGTGCAGGGTGGCCGCATGATTGATGCCGGTGGCCGAGCTGTGCGGATGCACGGGGATGCGCCAGGCCGAGGCGATGGCCGCAATACGCAGGCCTTCGGTGATGCCACCGCACTTGGACAGATCCGGCTGCCACACCTGCACCGCGCCCGCCTCGAGCAATTGCGCGAATTCAAAGCGTGTGTAGTGGTTCTCGCCCGCAGCCAGCGGCACCAGCGGCGTGATCTTGGCGGCTTCGCGGTACGACGCAAAGTCATGGCAGGCAAAGGGCTCTTCCAGCCAGCCCGCGCGAATATCGGCCAGCACCGGCAGCACGCGGCGCGCGTCGGCCATCGTGAACACCGTGTTGGCATCGCTCAGGATGTCCACGCCCTCACCCAGCACCTGGCGCACATGCCGCAGGCGGTCGATGTCGTTTTGCACGCCGTCACCCAGACGCAGCTTGAGGGCCTTGTAGCCCCGGGCGACATATTCCTGGGCTTCTTCAGCCAACGATTCCTTGGGCTGGTAACCCAAGGCGATGCCGCCAGCATAGGCCGGCAAGCGTCGGCGCGTGCCCCCGAGCAATTCATACAGCGGCATATTCGCCGCCTTGCCGCGGATGTCCCACAGCGCCATGTCGATGCCCGAAAGCGCCAGCGCCGCGCCGGCGCCCAGACCATGGCTAGACAGCTGCATGCGGTGCACACGCTGCCAGGCGCCGACCACGTCGGTGGCCTGCATGCCCACCAACATCGGGGCGATGGTGCTGTGAATCAGGCTGGTGATGGCGCCGGGGCTGCGCCCGGGGTGGGCCTCGCCATAGCCGGTGATGCCTTCGTCGGTCTGCACCCGCACGATGATGGCGTCGCGCTTGGTGGTGCTGCCCACACCCATCGTGACGGTCTTGCCCTCAGGCAAGCGAAACGACAGCGGGATGGCCGTGATGGACGTGATCTTCATGCGCAAGTCTCCTGGGCGCTGTGCGCCTTATGGTTCTGGCCCGCAGTCTACCCATGTCGCCCCACCCCCGCGCGGGGTAGCAAGCGCGTTCAGCGAAAGACCTGGGGGTTCACCACGTTAGGCGGCCGCTCGCCGCGCAGCAGGGCCATCAGGGTGTCGATGCAGGCCACGCTCATGGCGCGCATGCTGCTGTCGGTGACGCCGGCCACGTGCGGGGTGAGCAGCAGATTGGGTGCGTCAAATACCGACTCGGTGCCGGTGAGGGGCTGCTGGTCGTGCACGTCCAGCGCCGCCCCGCCCAGGCGGCCTGCGCGCAAGGCGGCGACCAGGGCGCCGGTATCGACCACCGGCCCGCGCGCCACATTGATCAAGAGGGCGCTGCGCTTCATGCCGGCCAGCGTGGCGGCATCGACCAGACCGCGGGTCGCGTCATTGAGCGGGCAGCACAGGACCACGATGTCGGACTGCGCAAACAGCGTGGCCTTGTCGGCAGCTTCGATGCCCGCGGGCAGCAAGGCCGGACGGCGCGTGAGCCCCAGCACCCGCATGCCCAGGGCGGCGGCGACCTGCGCCATGCGCCCGCCGATCGCGCCCACGCCCACGATGCCGCAGGTGCTGCCGGCCAGGTCGGTGGCCGGGTCGGCCAGCGCACGGGACACGGCCCAGCCCTCACGGCGCAGCGTGGCATCCATCGTGGCCAGGCCGCGGCGCAAATGCAGCATGGCGGCCAGGGCGTATTCGACGACGGCACTGGTATTCGACCCCGGCAGATTGGCCACCGGGATGCCCCGCGCCGTGGCCGCCTCGACCGGAATCATGTCCAGGCCCACCCCATGGCGCACCACGGCGCGCAGGTGCGGCGCGTGGTCAAACAACGCCGGCGGCAGGTGGGCGCGCACCACGATCGCATGCGCATCGGCGGCCAGCCGGATCAGGGTCTCGGGCTGCGTGTCGGGCGCGAGCACCACCTCACAGCTTTGCGCCAGCTGCGCCTGCAGCTCGGGGTGGATGGGGTTGGTGAGAAGGACGCGGGGTTTTTCAGTCACGAGCGGCGTGTGCGCAAGACTCACAGGTTGGGGGCCAGCAGGCGCTCGAGCGACTCGCGCGAGTCGCCCCGGCGCTGCGCCTGGTCGTCGAGCTGGTCGGGGCCGATCTTGCCGACGTTGAAGTACGTCGACTCCGGGTGCGCCAGATAAAAGCCGCTGACGCTGGCCGCCGGCGTCATGGCCAGGCTCTCGGTCAGGTCCATGCCGATGTCGGTGGCCTGCAGCAGATCGAACATGCCGCGCTTGACGCTGTGGTCCGGGCAGGCCGGATAGCCGGGCGCAGGCCGGATGCCGCTGTATTTCTCGGCGATCAGGTCCTCGCCCGAGAGTTGCTCGCCGGCGGCATAGCCCCACAGGTCGGTGCGCACGCGCTGATGCAGGCATTCGGCAAAGGCCTCGGCCAGACGGTCGGCCAAGGCCTTGAGCATGATGGCCGAGTAGTCGTCGTGGTCATCGAGGAAATATTGTTCCTTCTTGTCCACGCCGATGCCGGCGGTGACAGCGAACACGCCCACGTAATCCTGGGCCACGCCTTTGGGCGCGACGAAATCAGCCAGGCAGCGGCTCGGGCGCATCACGCCGTCGACCGCCTGCTTTTGCGCCTGCTGGCGCAGACCGTGCCAGGTCAGAACCACCTGGCTGCGCGATTCGTCGGCATACAGCTCGATGTCGTCATCGTTCACGCTGTTGGCGGGCCACAGGCCCATGACGGCCTGGGCCGTGAGCCAGCGCCCTTCGATCAGGCGCTTCAACATGCGCTGACCGTCGGCGTACACCCGCACGGCCTCGGTGCCGACGACTTCGTCTTTCAAGATGGCGGGGAAAGGCCCCGCCAGATCCCAGGTCTGAAAGAAGGGGCCCCAGTCGATGTACTTGGCCAGTTCGGCCAGATCAAAGTTGCGAAACACACGCCGGCCGATGAACTTGGGCACGGGCGGCGTGTAGGCCTTCCAGTCGATCGGCGTCTTGTTGGCGCGGGCCTGGGCCAGTGGCCACAGCGGCACCTGCTTCTTGTTGGCGTGCAGCTGGCGCACCTGCTCGTAGTCGGCGTTCAGATCCGCGATGTACTTGCTCGCCTGCTCGGACAGCAGGCTCTGCGCCACGCTCACGCTGCGCGAAGCATCGGGCACATAGACCACCGGGCCTTCGTAGTGCGGGGCGATCTTGACCGCGGTGTGCACACGGCTGGTGGTGGCACCGCCAATGAGCAACGGTATCTTGCGCACGCGGAAGTGATCGTCCTTTTGCATCTCGGCGGCGACGTACTGCATCTCCTCCAGCGAGGGCGTGATCAGCCCCGACAGGCCGACGATGTCCGCGCCCTCGACCTTGGCCCGCGCCAGGATCTCGTGACAGGGCACCATCACGCCCATGTTCACCACCTCGAAGTTGTTGCACTGAAGCACCACGGTGACGATGTTCTTGCCGATGTCGTGCACATCGCCCTTGACGGTGGCGATCACGATCTTGCCCTTGGCGCGCACGTCCTGACCGGCGGCTTCTTGCTGCTTCTTTTCTTCTTCGATGTAGGGAATCAGGTGGGCGACCGCCTGCTTCATCACGCGCGCGGACTTGACCACCTGGGGCAGGAACATCTTGCCCTCGCCAAACAGGTCGCCCACGATGTTCATGCCGTCCATCAACGGGCCTTCGATCACGTGCAGGGGCCGACCGCCCTGGGCCAGCACGTCGCGGTAGGCCTCTTCGGTGTCTTCGGTGATGAAGTCGGTGATGCCATGTACCAGCGCATGCGACAGTCGCTGCTTGACGTTGCCGCCGCGCCATTCATTGCGCTTGCTGTCGTCGCGCGCCGCGCCCTTGGCTTGTTCGGCGATCTCGACCAGGCGCTCGCCGGCGTCGGAGCGGCGATTGAGCACCACATCTTCCACGCGTTCGCGCAGCGTGGGCTCGAGGTCGTCGTACACGCCCACCATGCCGGCGTTGACGATGCCCATGTCCATACCCGCCTTGATCGCGTGATACAGAAACACGGTGTGGATCGCCTCGCGCACCGGGTCATTGCCGCGAAACGAGAAGCTCACGTTGGACACGCCGCCCGAGACATGCGCACCCGGCAGGTGCTGCTTGATCCAGCGCGTGGCCTCGATGAAGTCGACCGCGTAGTTGTCGTGTTCCTCGATGCCGGTGGCGATGGCGAAGATGTTGGGGTCGAAGATGATGTCTTCGGGGGCAAAGCCGATGTCGTCGACCAGCAGGCGGTAGGCGCGCTCGCAGATCTCGATCTTGCGCTGGTAGGTATCGGCCTGGCCTTTTTCGTCAAAGGCCATGACCACCGCGGCGGCGCCATAGCGGCGAATCAGCTTGGCCTGGTGGCGAAACGGCGCCTCGCCCTCTTTCAGGCTGATGGAGTTGACGATGGCCTTGCCCTGGATGCAGCGCAGGCCCGCCTCGATCACCTCCCACTTGGAGCTGTCCACCATGATCGGCACCCGCGCGATATCGGGCTCGGAAGCGATCAGGTTCAGAAAACGCACCATGGCGGCCTGGCTATCGAGCATGGCCTCGTCCATATTGATGTCGATGATCTGGGCGCCGTTTTCCACCTGCTGGCGGGCCACGGCCAGGGCCTGCTCGTACTCACCCGCCAGGATCAGGCGGGCAAAGGCCTTGGAGCCGGTGACGTTGGTGCGCTCGCCGATGTTGACGAACAGAGCGTCCGCGCCGATGGACACCGGCTCCAGGCCGGCCAGGCGCATCGGGGGCACGGGCGGCAAGGCCGTCGCGGACGGGGAACGGGTGTCGGGATGCATCACTCACCTGCTTGCGGGTTGGCCGGCCATCCGGCGGGAACTGAGAGGTAAGCGCAGTTGGGAGTTCTCAAGCCTGACGGCCGGGCCGCTGCAGCGCTTCTTGAGCGGGGCCGATTTTAACTGCGCGCCGCCAATCCCTAGGGATATCCCTGTTTGCATACGCTTGCAAAGCCGGATCATGCATACGCATGCACGCGGCTGTCCTGCGTGCTCTGACCCCTTGAAGGAGCCCCGCCCATGATCCGATACCTCAAACGCGGCAAGGACGCCCAGGTCCGCGCCGAGGACGATGCCAAGGTCCGTTCCACCGTCGAGTCCATCATCCGGGACATCGAGCAGCGCGGCGACGCGGCGGTGCTCGAGTACAGCCGCCGCTTCGACAACTGGGACCCGGCGGATTTCCGCCTTTCGCGCGCCGCGATCGAAGCCGCGCGCCGCCAGCTGTCGGCACGCGAGATCGAGGACATCGCCTTCGCGCAAACGCAGATCCGCAACTTCGCGCAGATCCAGCGTGACTCCATGAAGGATGTGGAGGTCGAGACCCACCCCGGCGTGGTGCTCGGCCACCGGCACATCCCGGTCAATGCGGTGGGCTGCTACATCCCGGGCGGCAAGTACCCGCTGCTGGCCTCCGCCCACATGAGCGTGCTGACGGCCAAGGTCGCGGGCGTGCCGCGCGTCGTCTCCACGGCCCCGCCGTTCCAGGGCGCGGCGCATCCGGCCATCGTGACCGCGATGGACATGGCCGGCGCCGACGAGATCCTGGTGCTCGGCGGCGTGCAGGCGGTGGTCGCCATGGCCATCGGCACGCCCAGCCTCGCGCCGGTGGACATGCTGGTCGGGCCGGGCAATATGTTCGTGGCAGAGGCCAAGCGCCAGCTCTATGGCCGGGTCGGCATCGACCTGTTCGCCGGTCCGACCGAAACCCTGGTCATCGCCGACGACAGCGTGGACGCCGAGATGTGCGCGGTCGACCTGCTGGGCCAGGCCGAGCATGGCCCGACCTCGCCCGCGGTGCTCCTGACCACCAGCGAGGCCCTGGCCCACGCCACGATGGCCGAGGTCCAGCGGCAGCTGACCATCCTGCCGACGGCCGCCATCGCCGAGCGCAGCTGGGCCGACTACGGCGAGGTGATCGTGTGCGACACGCTGCAGGAAATGGTGGCCAAGGCCGACGAGCTGGCCTTCGAGCACGTGCAGGTGCTGACGCGCGACCCGGACCACTTCCTGCGCCACATGACCAACTTTGGCGCGCTCTTCCTCGGGCCGCGCACCAACGTGAGCTTCGGCGACAAGGTGATCGGCACCAACCACACGCTGCCGACCAACCGTAACGCCCGCTACACCGGTGGCCTGTGGGTGGGCAAGTTCCTCAAGACCTGCACCTACCAACGGGTGCTGACCGACGAGGCCAGCGCGCTCATGGGCGCGTACTGCTCGCGCCTGTGCCACATGGAGAACTTCGCCGGCCACGGCGAGCAGGCCAACCTGCGGGTGCGCCGCTACGGCGGACGGCCTGACCTGCCCTGGTACCAGCCGGTGGCGGCGGGCGACTGACCGTGCTGCCCGCGCCCCCGCAATT
>CANGSD010000015.1 GCA_947455875.1 Comamonadaceae bacterium | reverse complement strand
TGATCGGGCCGGATGGCCACTTCAAACAGCGTCTCCACGATCTTGAACAGGCCCGCCAGCACCTTGGGCGCCGTGAAATACGGTTTGACCTCCTGCTCGCTGAATGCGTAACGCGCCTCTTTGAGCTTTTCGCCGATGTAGGGCCAGTCCCAGGACTGCGGATCTTGTAGGCCCAGATCGGAGCGGGCAAACGCGCGCATATCGGCGACGTCTTTCTCGGCATAGGGACGCGCCTTGACCGCGAGCTCGCGCAGGAAGGCCACGACTTGATCGGGCGAGTCAGCCATCTTGGGCACCAGCGAGACTTCGCCGAAATTGCGAAAACCCAGAAGCTGCGCTTCTTCGCGACGCAGCGCGAGGATCTCCGAGATCAGCGCGCTGTTGTCGAACTGGCGGCCCGTCTCGGGTGCCTGGTCGCTGGCGCGGGTCACATACGCGCGGTACAGGCGCTGGCGCAGCGCACTGCTGTGGGCGAACTGCATGACCGGCAGGTAGCAGGGCATCTTGAGCGTGAGCTTGTGGCCCTCGCGTCCCTCGGCCTGAGCGGCGGCGCGGGTGGATTGCAGCACGTCGTCGGGAACGCCGGCAAGTTCCGCCGCGTCGACGTATTCCGCGTAGGCATCGGTCGCGTCCAGCGTGTTCTCGCTGAACTTCTGTCCCAGTTCGGCCTGGCGCTCCTGGATCTGGGCATAGCGCACCTTGGCGGGCCCGGATAACTCGGCGCCTCCGAGCACGAAGTTACGGATGGCGTTTTGATGGGCCTGGCGCTGGGCGGGATTGAGCTGCTGGGCGTCGATGGCCTTGTACTTGGCGTACAGGCGCTCGTCGCTACCCAGACGTGTCCAGAACTCGGTCACGCGCGGCAGGGCCTCGTTGTAGGCAGCGCGCAGCTCGGGGGTATCGGCCACGCCATTGAGGTGACTCACCGCGCCCCAGGCCCGGCCGAGCTTCTCGGTGGCGGTGTCCAGCGTGGCGGCCAGGGCCTGCCACTGGGCTGGGAAGCCGGGGGCGACGGCGGTCTCTAGGGCCTGTTCGCACTCGGTCAGAAGGGCGTCGACGGCGGGCGCCACATGCTCGGCGCGAATCCGGTCAAACAGGGGCAGGTCGGTGAAATCGAGAAGGGGATTGCTCATACCCCTGATTTTGCGCCGAGCGGATCGCCCGCAAGCGGGTCAGGGCATCACTTCGCCCGAATCGGCGCAATAGGCCTCAGGCGCTGGCGCGCTCGGCCGCCTCGAGGGTGTTCACCAGCAGCATGGCGCGGGTCATGGGCCCCACGCCGCCGGGCACGGGCGTGATCCAGCCGGCCACGGCGCGAACGCCTTCGAAATCCACGTCGCCGCACAGCTTGCCGGCGTCATCGCGGTTCATGCCCACGTCGATCACCACCGCGCCGGGTTTGACCATGTCGGCGGTGAGTACATGGCGCTTGCCGACCGCGGCCACCACCACATCGGCCTGGCGGGTGAGGGCCGCCAGATCTTGTGTGCCGCTGTGGCAGATGGTGACCGTGGCATTCGCCTGCAGCAGCATCAGGGCCATGGGCTTGCCCACGATGTTGCTGCGCCCAATCACGACGGCGTGCTTGCCTCGCAGGTCGTAGCCGATCGACTCGAGCATCTTCATGCAACCATAGGGTGTGCAGGGCCAAAAGCCTGGCTGGCCGACCATCAGCGCCCCGGCGCTGGCGACGTGGAAGCCGTCGACGTCCTTCGCGGGTGCGATCGTCTCGATCACCCGCTTGGTGTCCAGGTGTGCCGGCAAAGGCAGTTGCACCAGGATGCCGTGCACCTGCGGGTCGGCGTTGAGGGTGCGGATGCGGGCCAGGAGTTCGTCTTGGGACATCGTGGCCGGATAGCGCTCGAGCGTCGCGATCAGACCCGTCTCGGCGCTGTCGTTGACCTTGTGGCGGGTGTAGACCTGGCTGGCCGGATCCTCGCCCACCAGGATGATGGACAGCGCGGGCTGGATACCTCGTGCCTTGAGGGTGGCGGTGCGGTGGGCCACCTCCGAGCGGATCTTCTTGGAAAGGGCGTTGCCGTCAATCAGTTGGGCGGTCATGGTCGTGGCGTTCCCAAAAAAGTCGCCCGCAACATGCAGATGCGGGCGAGGGGGGTAGGGCAGGGTAGGCGCGAGTGGCGTGTCTCAGGCCTTGGCGGTCGCCTGGCCTAGCGCGATCTTGAGCAGATCGGCCACGGTGTTGGCGTTGAGTTTTTCCATGATGTTGGCGCGATGCGCCTCCACGGTCTTGATGCTGATGCCCAGGTCGTCGGCGATCTGCTTGTTCAGGCGGCCGGCGACGATGCGCTCGAGCACCTGGGCCTCGCGCGAGGTCAGCTTGGCGAGCAATGCGTCGCGGCTGGCAGCACTTTGGTATTCGGCGAAGGCGCTCTTGGCGTGTTCGAGCATCCGCTCGACCAGGTTCAGGAGTTCGTCTTCCTTGAACGGCTTCTGGATGAAATCCAGGGCGCCCTTTTTCATGGTGTTGACCGCCATGGGGACGTCGCCATGGCCGGTGATGAAGACGATCGGCAAGGGCGAGCGGCGTTCAAGGAGGCGGTCTTGCAGTTCCAGGCCGGTCATGCCACCCATGCGGATGTCGACGATCAGGCAGGCCACCTCGCGCGGGTCGTAGCGGGAAAGGAAGGATTCGGCGGAATCGAAGCAGCGGACCCGGTAGTCCTTGCCCTCCAGGAGCCATTGCACAGAATCGCGGACGGCTTCGTCGTCGTCGACGACATAGACCGTGCCTCGTTTGGGAATAAGGCTCATGCTGTCACCCCGGCTTTGTTATGGCTTGTACTGCTGTCCGTGTGGGCGACGGGGATCCAGAATGAAAACAGGCACCCGGCCACGTGGGCGCCATTGTAGATGTTCTCTGCCTGCATCCTGCCCTGGTGCGATTCGACGATCGTGCGACACAGGTTCAGGCCGATCCCCATGCCTTCGGCCTTGGTGGAGAAGAAGGCCTCATAGAGGCGCTCCATCACTTCCGGCGCAAGCCCGCGTCCGGTGTCACGCACCGAGAATTCCACGACATCTTGATCGCCTACCCGCTTGGGACCGACCCGCAATTCGATGTTGCGCATCGCCGCCGGACGCTGTGCCATGTCGATCGACTCGGCGGCGTTTTTCAGCAGGTTCACCAACACCTGCTCAATCAAGATCGGGTCGACCATCAGCGTGGGCAGTCGTGCCGCGACGTAGTGGGCCAGGCGCACATTGCGACGGCGCAATTCGATCTCCACCAGTTCCACCGCCTCGGTCACCATGGGTGTGATGTCCGCCAGGGTGCGATTGGGTTCGCTGCGTTTCACGAAGGAGCGTATGCGCTGAATGATCTGCCCCGCGCGTTGGGCCTGGCGCGCGGTCTTCTCCAGTGCGGCCAGCAGGTCCGGCTCGTTAATCTGTTGTCCGCGGATCCGCGAGACCAGGCCGTTGCAGTAGTTGTTGATCGCCGTCAGCGGCTGGTTTAACTCGTGCGCCACGCTGGAGGCCATCTCTCCCATCGTGATCAGGCGGCTGGCCGATTGCGCGCGTTCGGCCTGCGCAGCGGCCTGTTCTTCGGCCTTGCGTCGGGCCGTGATGTCGGTGGCGATCACCATTTGCGCCAGACGCCCGTCCACCCAACTGAGGTAACGCGATCGAACTTCCAGCCACTTGCCCAATTCGGGTACGAAGATCTCGGCATTGCCCGAGAGGCTCGATTCGATAGGGCCCATAGGCAGACCGACAAAGGCATCGACCGCGTCGTGGGTTTCCTCGCTACGCACCGGCGTCGGCACGCCTCCCTGGGTCACCATCTGCAAGTGGCCGTCGGTGCGGGTGCCGAACCATTGTCGGTACAACTTGTTGGCAAACAGCAGTTCCTCGCTGCCCAGGGGCGCGACTGACACCGAGGCGTCCAGCGCTTCCAGCACAGTGGTGAAGCGCTCGTGCGATGCGAGCAACTGATCGCGGATCCGGTTCGGTTCGGTGATGTCTGTCATGGACGTCATCCAGCCCGTCTGCTCGCCCGTCGCGTCAATCAGCCGCGAGACATACATGCGCGCGTCAAAGAGGCTGCCGTCCTTGCGCTTGACCCGCACCTGGAAGGCGCCCAGCGTGCTGCGGCCACTGAGTTCATCGTCCAGCCGCGCGGTGAGCAGGTCGCGGTCTTCGTCTGGCCAGTAGGGGAAGGGGGGCACGCGGCCGACCAGTTCGGCCTCATTCCAGCCGGTCATCTGGCAGAACGCCAGATTCACGTAGGTGATGCGTCCGTGCAGGTCCAGTGCGCGCATGCCGGTCAACATGGAGTTTTCCATTGCGCGGCGGAAATTGGTCTCGGCCACCAGCGCGCGCTGCGCCTGCAGGCGGCGGCGCGTGTGACGCCAGTTGCCAATCAGCATCCAGGCGGTCATCACGCTCAAGGTGCCCACCAGCCAGAACAGACCGGTACCGATCAGGCCCTGCGAGGTGCGATAGGCCTGCGCACGAATGATCAGGCCGTTGCCCACCGGCGAGACCGGCACCTCGTACTCGTTGGAGTGCGTGGGCAGCCAGGACAGCAGGGAGGTGGCGGGGTTGCGCGCCGCCACTGCGGTTCCGGCCAGCATTTGCCCGCTGCCATCGAGCAGGGCCACCGCGTACTTGGCCGACACCTCGGTCGGTACGGCGTATCGCAGCAGGCTGTCGATGGCGTACTCGCCCAGGATCACGCCGCCAAAGCGCCCCTTGTCTGCCAGTGGCACATGCAGTTGCAGCACCACGCCGTTGGGGCCGCCCGCGATCGGTTGCGAGTACACGGGCTGCAACAGGTCTCGTGCCAGGCCGAACATGGCTTCCGTTTCGCCCACGCGCAGCACCTCGCCCGCGAGCCGCGGCTGGAAGCTCATGGCCGGTGTGTGGTAGCTGGCCTTGACCCGGCGCCGCTCGTCGATCCAGGAGAGGGCCTGTAGCTCCGGGTATTGCACCACCAGAGATTCGGCTCGCCCCATGAATTCCTCGGCGTCGACCTCCTTGTTGGAGATATCGCGCGCAATCCGCATCAGCTGCTCTTGGCGCTCGAGCAGCCGCAGGCGCACACGTTGCTGCGCGTATTCGACATCGCGCTTGACGGCCTCGAGCTCGCGCGCCTGTTCTTCGATCCGCAGGTAAGTGAAGGCCGAGACGATGGCCGCCAGGAACAAGAGCACGGCGGCCAGAGGCGCTAGCACCGCGAACCGATCCTGGCGGCTGGCCGGCTGGGTCCGCCACCAACGGCTCAGCCACGGCATGCCCGGTGCGGGCTTGCTAGGTTCGGTCGGGGGGGCGGCTTGCTGCATGGGGGTCTAAGTGTAGGGGCGCAGGTGGGTTTGCTCTTCTTGAGCTGCACCGCCGAGTCTGGTCACCCAAGCTTCCTCATCATTTCATAATGCTGAATGATGTAGCGCTATTTGAAATTTAGAAAAAATGTGCCACACTCCGTCGCAGACGGTACAACCGCCCTGAAATCCCCATCCCACGAGGAGACATTCCATGTCAGCACAGCCTGAGCATCTGTTTGGTGCAGCCGCGAACGACGCGGACGCCCAGGAGACCCGCGAGTGGATCGACGCCCTGTCGGCCGTCATCGCCAACGAAGGCCGCGAACGCGGGCATTTCCTGCTCGAACAGCTGCTCGAGGAGGCGCGCCAGCAAGGCATCGACCTGCCGTTCTCGGCCACCACCGGCTACGTCAACACCATCGAGCCGCAAGACGAAGCTCGCTGCGCTGGCAACCTCGAGGTCGAAGAACGCCTGCGCGCCTACATGCGTTGGAACGCCATGGCCATGGTGGTCAAGGCCAACCGCCTGCACCCCGCCGACGGCGGCGATCTGGGTGGCCACATCAGCTCTTTTGCCTCGCTGGCCACCATGTTCGGCGCCGGCTTCAACCATTTCTGGCACGCCGAGAGCGAAAACCACGGCGGTGACTGCCTCTACATCCAGGGCCACAGCGCGCCCGGTGTCTACGCCCGCGCCTTTCTCGAAGGCCGCATCTCCGAAGAACAGCTCCTGAACTTCCGACAGGAAGTCGATGGCAAGGGCCTCTCGAGTTATCCGCACCCCAAGCTGATGCCCGAGTTCTGGCAGTTCCCCACCGTCTCCATGGGCCTGGGCCCGCTGATGGCGATCTATCAGGCGCGCTTTTTAAAGTACCTCCATGCCCGCGGCATCGCCAACACCGAGAACCGCAAGGTCTGGGCCTTCCTGGGTGACGGCGAGATGGACGAAGTCGAGAGCCTGGGCGCCATTGGCGTGGCCGCGCGCGAAAAGCTCGACAACCTGATCTTCGTCGTCAACTGCAACCTGCAGCGCCTCGATGGCCCGGTGCGCGGGAACGGCAAGATCATCCAGGAGCTCGAGGGCGAGTTCCGCGGCGCCGGCTGGAACGTGATCAAGCTCATTTGGGGCAGCTACTGGGATCCGCTGCTCGCGCGTGACAAGGACGGCATCCTGCGCCAGGTCATGATGGACACGCTCGATGGCGACTACCAGGCCATGAAGGCCAACGACGGTGCCTTCGTGCGCAAGAACTTCTTCGGCCGCCACCCCAAGCTGCTCGAGATGGTGGCCCATATGTCCGACGACGACATCTGGCGCCTCAATCGCGGCGGCCACGATCCGCAGAAGGTGTTCGCAGCCTACGAGAAGGCCGTGAACCACAAGGGTCAGCCCACGGTGCTGTTGATCAAGACGGTCAAGGGCTTTGGCATGGGCAAGGCCGCCGAGGGCAAGAACATCGCCCACCAGGCCAAGAAGCTCACCGACGAAGACATCAAGGCTTTCCGCGACCGCTTCAACATCCCCATCCCCGACGAGAAGCTGGCCGAGATCCCCTTCTACAAGCCGGCCGACAACACGCCCGAGATGCAGTACCTGCACGAGCGGCGCAAGGCGCTGGGTGGCTATCTGCCGCACCGTCGCACCAAGGCCGACGAACAGCTGGCCGTGCCCCCGCTGGAGGCCTTCAAGGCGGTGCTCGAGCCCACGGCCGAAGGCCGCGAGATCTCCACCACCCAGGCCTATGTGCGCTTCCTGACCGCGCTGCTGCGTGACAAAGAGCTGGGCCCGCGCGCCGTGCCGATTTTGGTGGACGAAGCCCGCACCTTCGGCATGGAAGGTCTGTTTCGCCAGATCGGCATCTACAACCCCGATGGCCAGAAGTACACGCCGCAGGACCGCGACCAGGTCTCCTACTACAAGGAAGAAGTCAACGGCCAGATCCTGCAAGAGGGCATCAACGAAGCCGGCGGCATGGCCAGCTGGATTGCTGCGGCCACGTCGTACTCGACGAACAACCGCGTCATGGTGCCGTTCTACATCTACTACTCGATGTTCGGCCTGCAGCGCGTGGGCGATCTGTGCTGGGCGGCGGGCGATATGCAGGCGCGCGGCTTCCTGCTCGGAGGCACCTCGGGCCGCACGACCTTGAACGGCGAGGGCCTGCAGCACGAAGACGGCCACAGCCACATCCTGGCGGGCACCATCCCCAACTGCATCTCCTACGACCCCACCTTCGCGCACGAAGTCGGCGTGATCATGCATCACGGCTTGAAGCGCATGGTGGAAAAGCAGGACAACGTCTTCTACTACATCACCCTCCTGAACGAGAACTACCCCATGCCCGGTCTGCAGGCCGGCACCGAGGAAGAAATCATCAAGGGCATGTACCTGTTCAAGCCCGGCGCCAAGCTCACGCCTCGCGTGCAGCTGCTCGGGTCGGGCACCATCCTGCGCGAGTCGCTGGCCGCCCAGGAGCTGCTCGAGAAAGAGTGGGGCGTGTCCGCCAGCGTCTGGAGCTGCCCCAGCTTCAACGAACTGGCCCGCGACGGCCAGGACTGCGAGCGCTGGAACCTGCTGCATCCCACCGACAAGGCACGCGTGCCCTTCGTCACCCAGCAGCTCGAGAAGCACACCGGCCCGGTCATCGCCTCGACCGACTACATCAAGGCCTACACCGAGCAGATTCGCCCCTACCTGCCCAAGGGCCGCACCTACAAGGTGCTGGGCACCGACGGCTTTGGCCGCAGTGATTTCCGCAGCAAGCTGCGCGAGCACTTCGAGGTCAATCGCCACTACATCGTCGTGGCGGCTCTCAAGGCCCTGAGCGAGGAGGGCACCGTGCCCGCCGCCAAGGTGGCCGAGGCGATCAAGAAGTACGGCCTGAAGGTCGACCGCGTCAACCCGCTGTACGCCTGATCCCGGGCGCCCCCCAAAAGAACACGGAGAACAAGGAACATGGCGTTGATCGAAGTGAAGGTCCCCGACATCGGCGACTTCGACGAGGTGTCCGTCATCGAGCTGCTGGTCAAACCCGGCGACACCGTCAAGCCCGAGCAATCGCTGATCACCGTCGAATCCGACAAGGCCTCGATGGAGATCCCGTCTTCTGCGGGTGGCGTGGTCAAAGAGCTCAAGGTCAAGCTTGGTGACAAGGTGGCCCAAGGCACGGTGGTGGTGATGCTGGAAAGTGACGGAGCCGCGGCATCCGCATCCGCACCCGCGCCAGCGCCTGCCGCACCGGTGGCTACTGCCCCGGCTCCCGCGGCTACGCCCGTGCCTGTCGCAGCGCCTGCGTCCATGCCGGAGCGCACCTCGCCCACCGCGGCCTTGGCGGCTCACGAGCCTGCTGCGCCCAGCGGCGCGCTGGCCCATGCCTCGCCCTCGGTGCGTAAGTTTGCCCGCGAGCTCGGCGTCCCGCTCGAAGAGGTCAAGGGCACGGGCCCCAAGGGCCGTATCACCCAAGAAGACGTGCAGGCCTTCACCAAGGCCGTCATGAGCGGCACGGCCTCCACGCGCGCCGCAGCCGGCCGGGCGCCGGCTGGTGGCGGCGAGGGCCTGGGCCTGCTGCCCTGGCCCAAGGTCGACTTCACCAAGTTCGGACCCGTCGAACGCAAGGACTTGGGCCGCATCAAGAAGATCAGCGCGGCCAACCTGCATCGCAACTGGGTGATGATCCCGCACGTCACCAACCATGACGATGCCGACATCACCGAGCTCGAAGCCTTGCGCGTGCAGTTGAACAAGGAAAACGAGAAGTCGGGCATTAAGGTCACCATGCTGGCCTTCTTGATCAAAGCCAGTGTCGCCGCGCTCAAGAAGTTCCCCGAGTTCAACAGCTCGCTGGACGGCGAGCAGCTGGTTCTCAAACAGTACTTCCACATCGGCTTTGCCGCCGATACGCCCAATGGCCTGGTGGTGCCCGTGATCCGCGACGCCGACAAGAAAGGCGTGCTGGCGATCAGCCAGGAAATGAGCGAGCTGGCCAAGAAGGCCCGCGACGGCAAGCTCGCGCCCGCCGAGATGCAGGGCGCCTGCTTCACGATCTCGTCGCTGGGCGGCATCGGCGGGCGTTATTTCACGCCCATCATCAACGCGCCGGAAGTGGCCATCCTGGGTGTGTGCAAGAGCCAGATGGAGCCCGTGTGGGACGGCAAGCAGTTCCAGCCGCGGCTGATGCTGCCGCTGTCGCTGTCGTGGGATCACCGCGTGATCGACGGCGCATCGGCGGCGCGCTTTAACGGTTACCTCGGTCAGGTCCTGGCGGACTTCCGCCGCGTGCTGCTGTGACCACCGTGGTTGTCGCCCGCAAGGGCGGTCAGATCGCCATCGCGGCGGACACCCTGGTGACCTTCGGCGACACGCGCCTGGTGCATCGCTTCGAAGACAACACCAAGATCTTTCGCATCGACACCGATGCCGGCCCCAGCTACATCGGCATGGCCGGCACGGTGGCCCACTTTCCGGTGCTGCGCAAGGCGTTGGCGAGCATGCCGCGCGAAATCCTGCAGCTTTCGAGCAAGGACGCGGTGTTCGACACCTTCACCAAGCTGCACCCCTATCTGAAGGAAAACTTCTTCCTTCAGACCAAGGAAGAAGACAGCGACCCCTACGAGTCCAGCCAGTTCAGCGTGGTGATCGCCAACGCCAGCGGCATCTACGGCCTCTACAGCTACCGTGAGGTGTTTGAGTTCAAGGAGTTCTGGGGCATCGGCTCGGGCCGCAGCTTCGCGCTGGGCGCGATGCATGCGACTTACCGCAAGGCCAAGACCGCGCGCGAAGTGGTCGAGGCCGGCCTGGCTGCGGGCTGCGAGTTCGACCGCAATTCCGCCGGTCCCGGCGATGTGTACACCGTCAAAACCAAGGAAAAGAGCAAATGAGTCGCGTTGAAGTCAAGGTGCCGGACATCGGCGATTTTTCTGAAGTGGCGGTGATCGAGGTCCTGGTCAAGCCGGGCGACACCATCAAGGCCGAACAATCCCTGGTGACCGTCGAGAGTGACAAGGCCTCGATGGAGATTCCGTCCAGCCACGCGGGTGTGGTGCAGGAGCTCAAGGTCAAGCTCGGTGACAAGGTGGCCGAAGGTTCGGTGCTGCTGGTGCTGGAGTCGCAGGGCGCGTCAGCCGCTGCAGCCGCCCCGGCTGCGAGCCCCGCCGCTTCGGCTCCGGTGGCCGCACCCGCTCCAGCGCAGGCCCCGCTGGCCGCCGCGGCCCCAGCCGCGAGCTACGCCGGCGGCGCCGATCTGACCTGCGACCTGCTGGTGCTCGGTGCCGGCCCCGGTGGCTATTCAGCCGCCTTCCGCGCGGCCGACCTGGGCATGAAGGTGGTGCTGGTCGAGCGCTATGCGAGCCTGGGCGGCGTGTGCCTGAACGTGGGCTGCATTCCGTCCAAGGCACTGCTGCATGTGGCGGCGGTGATGGACGAAGTCAGTCACTTCGAATCCCTGGGCGTGAGCTTTGGCAAACCGACCGTGGACCTGGACAAGCTGCGCGCCCACAAGTCCAAGGTGGTGGGCAAGCTCACCGGCGGTCTGGCGGCCATGGCCAAGATGCGCAAGGTCACCATCGTGCGCGGTTACGGCGCCTTCCTCGATCCTCACCATGTGCAGGTCGAGGAGACCACCGGCGACGGCCAGGAC
>CANGSD010000014.1 GCA_947455875.1 Comamonadaceae bacterium | reverse complement strand
TGGTGTTGGTGGACGGCGGCAAGGGCCAGGTGAGCATGGCACGCGAGGTGTTCGCCGAGTTGGGCCTGGATTTGTCGGTGATCGTGGGCGTGGAAAAAGGCGAAGGCCGCAAGGTGGGCCTGGAAGAATTGGTGTTCGCCGACGGGCGCGAGAAGGTGTACTTGGGCCGTGACTCGGCAGCCCTGATGCTGGTGGCGCAGATCCGCGATGAGGCTCATCGCTTTGCCATCACCGGCATGCGCGCGCGCCGCGACAAGGTGCGGGTGGGGGGCAGCCGACTGGAAGACATCCCGGGCATCGGCGCCAAAAAACGCGCCCGGCTGCTGCAGCGGTTTGGCGGTATCCGGGGCGTGGCCGACGCGGGCGTGGACGATCTGGCCACCGTCGAGGGCATTTCGCGCGAATTGGCCGAGACCATCTACCGGGCCCTGCACTAAGCCCGCGCGGGCCCGTGCCAGAATCGAGTCATGTTCTTCACGATCCCCACGCTCTTGACCTGGACGCGCATCGTCGCCATCCCGCTGATCGTGGGCGTGTTCTACCTGGGCCTGGAGCCGCGGGTCCAGAACCTGGTGGCCACGGTGATGTTCGTGGTCTTCGCGCTGACCGACTGGCTCGACGGCTACCTGGCGCGTCGCCTGAATCAGACCTCGTCTTTCGGCGCCTTCCTCGATCCGGTGGCCGACAAGTTTCTGGTGTGTGCCTCGCTGCTGGTGCTGGTGCACCTGGGGCGCGCCGACGTGTTCGTGGGCCTGATCATCATCGGCCGCGAGATCGCGATCTCGGCGCTGCGTGAATGGATGGCGCAGATCGGCGCCTCGCGCAGCGTCGCGGTGCACATGATTGGCAAGCTCAAGACCACCGTGCAGATGGTGGCCATTCCCTTCTTGCTGTTCGACGGTGTCTTGTTCGACCTGATCGACACGAGCGTCTGGGGCACCGGGCTGATCTGGCTGGCCGCGGTCCTGACCGTGTGGTCGATGGTCTATTACCTGCGCAAGGCGCTGCCTGAGATCCGCAAGCGGGTGAACTGACGATGCATGATCGCTCCGAGACGGCCTGGATGGTCCGGGTCATGCCGGCCGCGTTCGTGGCGCTTTGGAGTACGGGCTTCATCGTGGCGCGCTATGGCATGCCGCATGCGCCCCCCTTTTCCTTTCTGGAAATGCGCTACGCGCTGTCGGCGCTGTGTCTGCTGGTGTGGGCCTTGGCGGCGCGGGCCGTCTGGCCCCAGGTGCGCATGCAGTGGGGTCATCTGGCGGTGACCGGCGTGCTGATGCAGGCGTGCTACCTCGGAGGCGTTTGGGCCGCCGTGAAGCACGGCATGGGCGCGGGCCTGTCGGCGCTGTTGGTGGGTCTGCAGCCCGTGCTCACCGGCCTGTGGTTGTCCGCGCTCGGTGGGCACGTGACGCGCCGACAGTGGGTCGGCCTGGCGCTGGGTCTGTGCGGCCTGGTGCTGGTGGTGTGGCACAAGCTGGAGTTGGGCGAGGTGAGCGCCCTGAACCTGTCATTCGCGGTCGTCGCGCTGGCAGGCATCACCGCGGGCACGCTGTATCAGAAGCGATTCGTGCAACCGTGCGATGTGCGTGTCGCGGGGCTGGTGCAGATGGTGGCTGCGTTCGTCGTGACGATGCCGCTGGCGATGCTGGAGACCGAGCCCCCACGCTGGTTCACGTCGGCGGGCACTTTGAATGTCGAACTGGTCGGCGCGCTGGCCTGGTCGGTGTTGGGGCTCACGCTGGTGGCGAGCTCCCTGCTTTACCTGATGATTCAGCGCGGTGCCGCCACCCGCGTCGCCAGTTTGATGTACCTGGTGCCGCCCGTGACCGCCCTGATGGCGTGGCAGTTGTTCGGCGAGCCGATCACGGCGCTGACCCTGTTTGGCGTGGTGTTGACGGCGGTGGGCGTGAGCGTGGTGGTGCGCAGTCCGGCGCCGTCCGTGCCGCCGGCGCGACACCCGTCCTGAGCGACCCTGCAGCTTGCAGGCACAATCGGCTCCCCATGTTTGAAGGCTTTGATCGATTCGAGGTACGTCGCGGCGAGGTCCGCCTGGCCTGCCGGCGCGCAGGGCAGGGCGAGCCGCTGTTGCTAATGCACGGCCACCCGCAGACGATGGCCATGTGGCACCGCGTGGCACCGCAGTTGGCGCAGCGTTTCTCGGTGGTGATGATGGACCTGCGCGGCTACGGCGATTCGTCTCGGCCCGAGGCCGGACCCGACAACGTGGCCTATTCGCGCCGTGAGATGGCGATCGACGCGGTGGCGGTGATGCAGTCGCAGGGTTTCGAGCGTTTCCAGGTGCTGGCACATGACCGCGGTGCGCGGGTCGCGCACCGTCTGGCGGCCGACCATGCCGAGCGAGTCGAGCGCCTGATGCTGCTGGACATCGCGCCCACGCTGGCCATGTACACCCACACCAGCGAGGCCTTCGCCCGCGCCTACTGGCACTGGTTTTTCCTGATTCAACCGCCGCCCTTACCCGAGGGCCTGATCGAAGACGATCCGGTGCGCTTTCTGCGCAGCGTGATGGGCGCGCGCTATGCGGGCCTGGCGGTCTTCGATCCGGCGGCCATGGCCGAATACGAGCGCTGCATCGCGCTGCCAGGTTCTGCCCGTGGCATCTGCAGTGATTACCGTGCCAGCGCCGGCATCGACCTGGTGCATGACCGCGCCGATGTGGCTGCAGGCCTGCGAGTGGCGCAGCCGATTCGCGTGCTGTGGGGCGATAACGGCATCGTGGGCAAATGTTTTGACGTGTTGGCGCTGTGGCGTGAGCGCGCGCTCGACGTGAGTGGGCGTGGCGTCGACAGCGGGCATTACCTGGCCGAGGAGGTACCGCAGACGGTGCTGGACGAAGCCTTCGGATTTTTCAGGAGTACGTGAGATGAGCAAGAAGCGCATTGCCGTGATCGCAGCTGACGGCATCGGCAAGGAAGTGATGCCCGAAGGCTTGCGGGTGATGGAGGCGGCGGCCAGTCGCTTTGGGATCGACATGCACTTCGATCACTTCGATTTTTCGAGCTGGGACTACTACGAGAAGCACGGCAAGATGCTTCCCGACAACTGGAAAGACCAGATCGGCGGGCATGACGCGATCTACTTTGGCGCGGTGGGCTGGCCCGACAAGATTGCGGATCATGTGTCGCTGTGGGGTTCGCTGCTGCTGTTTCGCCGCGAGTTCGACCAGTACGTGAATCTGCGCCCGGCGCGCCTGATGCCCGGGATCGTCGCCCCGGTGGTCCGCCGCGATGGCAGCCGCCGCGAGCCCGGCGAGATCGATATGTACATCGTGCGTGAGAACACCGAGGGCGAGTACTCCAGCATTGGCGGACGCATGTACCCCGGCACGGCGCGCGAGATCGTGATGCAGGAGACGGTGATGTCGCGCGTGGGCGTGGACCGGGTGCTCAAGTTCGCCTTCGAGTTGGCACAGTCGCGCCCCAAGAAGCACCTGACCAGCGCCACCAAGTCCAACGGCAGCGCGATCACCATGCCCTACTGGGACGAGCGCGTGGCCGAGATGGCCAAGGCCTATCCGGGCATCCGGCTGGACAAGTTCCATATCGACATCCTGACCGCGCACTTCGTGCAGCGGCCCGATTTCTTCGACGTGGTGGTGGCCAGCAATCTGTTTGGCGACATCCTGTCGGACCTGGGCCCCGCGTGCACCGGCACGATCGGCATCGCGCCCAGCGCCAACCTGAACCCGGATCGCACCTACCCGTCGTTGTTCGAGCCGGTGCATGGATCGGCCCCAGACATCGCCGGCCAGCAGATTGCCAACCCCATTGGCCAGATCTGGTGCGGCGCGATGATGCTGGAGTTTCTCGGGCACAAGGACGCTCACGATGCGGTGCTCGCCGCCATCGAGAAAGTGCTCGATCCCGCCAGCGGTGCACCGCGTACGCCGGACATCGGCGGCACCGCGGGGACCCGCGACCTGGGGCAAGCGATCGCTCAGGCGCTGTAAACGGGCAAGCGATTACAATCGCCACCCGCTGTCGGTATAGGCCCCAAGCCGTATTGACAGGGCGTGGGGCCCTCGCTTTAATCAAAAGCGCGGTCTCGCACTAAATCGACAGACAGAAGCGACCGACGAAAGACGCTCCCCGATCGACCTCGTGCCCGCGATGACGGTGTGGCAGGTCAGGGGGGCGACTGAACAAAAATCTGGACATCAACCTATCTCTCACCGAGGGGCCCTTGTGAACAAAACCGAATTGATTGAGCACATCGCAAAACATGCCGACATCTCCAAAGCCGCCGCCACGCGCTCGCTGGAGTCGATGATTGGTGCCGTGAAGACCACTCTGAAAAAGGGCGGCTCGGTGTCTCTGGTGGGTTTCGGCACTTTTGCCGTTGGCAAGCGCGCTGCACGCAGCGGCCGTAATCCCCGCACCGGCGCCACCATCAAGATCAAGGCCGCCAAGGTGCCGAAGTTCCGCCCGGGCAAGGCCCTGAAGGACGCCCTGAACTGATCGCCTGTTTCAGGTGGGGTGCTTAGCTCAGTTGGTAGAGCGGCGCCCTTACAAGGCGTAGGTCGGGGGTTCGAACCCCTCAGCACCCACCACAAACATTGCGAATCAAAAAGCCCGCCATCGGCGGGCTTTTTGTTGGGCGTTCCGAGGTCGTGGAAAGGCACCCAAATTGCGCTATTTATGTTACAACCATTGCGTATAACCACGATAAATGTGTCGGTCGCTTTGGAAATTGCCAGGGCTTGAATCGAGCAGATTGGCCCTGCGCACCACCTCAGAGGCATGAGCCCAAGGTGATTTCGAAAGTATGACTGGCCCGTTTGTAATTCAAACCGGCTATTTGAAGAGTAATTCGACCGTAAATGTCTGCTTTCGCGTCTTCCCTGCGCTGACCCCACTGGCCTGACATGCAAGCCTCGCCCTCCACCCCGATCATCGGCAAGAGCGCTCACACGCGCACGCTGCTGGACCTGATCAAGGTGTTGGCCGGATCGAATTCGACCGTTCTGATCACCGGCGAGAGCGGCACCGGCAAGGAACTCGTGGCGCAGGCGCTACACCGTCAGGGCAGTCGCCGCCAGGCGCCCTTCGTGCCGATCAACTGCGGCGCCATCCCCAAGGACCTGATCGAAAGCGAGTTGTTCGGTCATCGCAAGGGCGCGTTCACCGGCGCGGTGAGCGACCGCGTGGGGCGCTTCGAGATGGCCCATGGCGGCACCTTGTTTCTGGACGAGATCGGCGACCTGCCGCTGGACATGCAGGTCAAGCTGCTGCGTGTGCTGCAGGAGCGCTGCGTGCTTCCGGTAGGTGCGAGCCGGCCCCTGCCGATCGATGTGCGCGTGATCGCCGCCACCCACAAGAATCTGGCGCAGGATGTGGCGCAGTCGCGCTTTCGCGAAGACCTGTACTACCGTCTCAATGTGCTGCCTTGCCACACCGCGCCGCTGCGCGAGCGCCTGGAAGACATCCCCGAGCTGCTGGCCTTCTACGCCGAGCGTCACGCGAGCGAAGGCCGGCCACCGATTGGCTTCGACGAGGAGTTGATGCAGGCGCTGGTGGCCTATCGCTGGCCCGGGAATGTGCGCGAGCTGTCCAACCTGGTCGATCGCTTCACCACGCTGTTCCCCGGGCAGCGCGTACAGCTGCGGGCAATTCCGACCAGCATGCTGCCGCCGGGCTTGTGTGCCCGTGCGCCGGCCGTCGCGACAGCGACCCCGCGACCTGCGGCGCCCGTGATCGGGCCGAGCGAGGACGATGCGGTGTTGATGTCCCTGCTAGACCGCGTGGACGATACGCCGGCCTTCATGCCGGCGTCGCCGGATCGCCCTCAAGACGGGGTCGATCCTGCGATGCTGCAAGCCGTGAGCCTGCCGCCCGAGCTGGAGGCGCCGGTGGGTGAATTGCCCACGCCCAATGTGGTGGAAGAAATCGTGTGCCTGGCGCAGGGCATCGTGAGCCTGCCGCCCGACGGCTTGCCGCTCAAGCAGCAGCTGGTGACCATCGAGCGCAGCCTGATCGAGCAGGCCCTGCAGCGAACCAACGGCAACGTGTCTCAGACGGCGCGGCTGCTGCACCTGCAACGCACGACGCTGATCGAGAAGATCCAGAAGTACGAGCTGCGCGTGGGCGAGACGCGCACCGGCTGATCGCCGGACGTTCGCGTCCTATCCGTGACGGCGCTTAGTTGGCGCGCGGCGGGACCACGATCGCGCCGCTATTGTTCGTGGTGGTCGACGGCGCTGCGTTGGGGCTGACCGGCGGCTGCACGCGAGGGTACTGCACGGAGCGCTCGCGTTCGCGCTCGGCGGCGGCTGCGGCACCCGTGGTGGCGGCGTTCCTTTGCATGGCTTCCAGATAGCGCTCACGCTGCAAGGTCACCAGGGCCTGGACGTCGCGATTGAGCTTGTCCACATTGCCCACTGCGCCCTTGAGCGCCTGGACGTCGCGGCTGAGGGCCTGAACAGCAGCGGCCTGGGCCTGCATGCGGCCATTCATGCCCTCGAACTGGCGCGCCAGATTCTGGTTGCCCGCAGCGACTTGTTCGGCGGTCTTGGTTGGGATCTGGCTGGCCAGCGTCTCCGATTGCTTGACGGTCTGGTCGATGCGTGCGCCGACCTCGCCAGTGGTGCGGGCCAGCACCTCGATTTGCGAGGCGAGCTTGCCCACCGATTCGTTGATGGTGTTCAGAGAACCCAGTCCTTCGTTCAGGGCAACAGCGCGCTGGGCGACGGCGAGCAAGGTGGCATCGAGCTGGTTGATGCGGCTGTTCATGCGGATGCCAGTGACGACGATGAACATCAGCGTCAGCAGCGTGACCAGCGTGACGATGCCCATGACGACATAGCTTTGCTTGCGCACGCTGTTTTGCGTGGCTTGCAAGGCATCGGTGGTGCGGTTCAAACCGGCGGCGACGCTGGCGGCGGCTTGCGCCCCGCGGTTGGCCAATTCGGCAGCGTCCAGGACCGCGCCAGCCAGTTCGTCCAGGCCAGCGAGCGAGGTGGCCGAAGCAGCCGTGGCTGCAGGCGCGGGGGTCGGTGGGGGCGTGGCAGCGGCAGTCGCCGCAGTGGCAACGGCGATGGCGGCGGAATCGGCTTCCGCTGCGGCTGCGAGGGCCGTCGCATCACCCGGCTCGACGACGTCGGCCAGTACGGGGGGCTGCGGCTGGAAGCCCGGGTCGCTCGGGGTGACCGCCGGGGGCGTGCCGGAGGCGGCGGCGGTGTCGCCGGTGTCGGGGGTCGCGGGTGCGTTCATGGGTCTCTCCTGGATTCAGCGAGCGCGTTGCCCCGCAGGGGGTAGGCGCTCGAGTTCTTGGCCCACGGCTTCATTGCGTTCTCGCAGCTGCGCGATGCGTTGCCGGATGGCGCTGCTCAGGCCCGCGGGCTGCGTGCCGGTGGGTGTTTCGTCGATGTCTTGTGCGATCTGTGCGGGCTTGGGCGCGTCGGGTTCGCGGGTGCCCCGGCGGGCCTGGCTGGCTTCCTCGCCACGACGCAAGGTGGCCTTCAGGCGCGCGGTGAGGTCTTGGCCGGCCTCGTCGTCTGGCTTGCGGGCCTTCTGGCTGGATGCCACATTGGTCCCGGGCTTGACCGAGACGGTGTGCGGCTTGCCGCTGCCGATGACGGCGGGAGGCGGGGGCGTTGGGGCGCTCATAGAGGGTGCCTGTAAAGGGTCAAGGGCGCGTCTGCAGGGCGATCGTGGCCGAGGGCTGGATCGACAGCCAGGTGCCCAAGCCTGCGGCCAGCGCCGCACTGAGAAGGACACCCCCAACCAGGATCACGCGGTTGCGGCGGGCCACGCTGTCGATCGCAGGAGCGGCCTTGCGCTGGCCCGCGACGGTCTTGCTGGCCAGCGGCTTGGCGGCGGCTCGGGCGGCGGGTCGGGCCAGGGGCTTGACGGTCGGTTTGGCCTGGGCGGTGCGCGCGGGCGTCTTCGAGCCGGTGGTGGGTTCGTCGCGACGCCAGAACGCGAGCCGCCAGCGACGGCGAGTCGGCTTGGGTTGTTGGGTGACAGCCCAGGGGGGCAAGGTCTCGGGCGGCTCGCGCAGAGCTTCACGCATGGCCTCGCGTGTGGCCTGGCTGCTGACAGAGGCGGGCATGCCCGCGACCTGGATGCGCCAGTGCAGCGCCTGTGCGCCCAGCACCTCCAGATTGCCGGTGACGGCGAAGTCACGGTCCTGGATCAGGGCGATGCGCAGATTGGCACCCGGCAGGTCATTGACCAGTCGTACCAGCAGCGCGAATTCGGCGCTGGAGAGGGTAGGGCTGTCGTGGACCACGAAGATATGAACCGGTCGCGCCGCGGCGGGATCACGGGTGATGACGTCAGACAGGGGCAGGTCGGCCAGCAGGTCGTTGACCTGCTGCACCAGCTTGTCGGAGCTGCCAGGCAGGTGCGCCATCACCTTCACATGTTCGTGCTGGCGCAGGTCGCGCACGAGCAGACGGCTGTAGTGGTCCAGGGCGTCGCTGGAGGCACTGGATAGAGCGATCGGACGACCTCCCTCCAAGAGGGCGCGGACCAGGGCCTTCATGCGCTTTTCGTCGTCCAGGCTGTAGTAGCCATTGGCTTCGGGCAGCGGCAGTGTGGCGGCGGTGAGTGACGGCTTCTTTTTCGTCATGGCGGCAGGCGTGGAAGATCAGATACGAACAATTCGGACCATCAGGCGGGTACGGCGACTTCGTCGTCCTGCTCGAGGCGACGGCCATCGGCGTCGAAGCGCATGGTGGGCGGCACGACCGGATGGGGGCGGCGCATGCCCGGGCGACCCGGCTGCGCACCCTCGAGACTGAACACATAGGCGATGACCTGGGCCACCGCGTGATAAAGGGACTCGGGCACCGGATGTTCGGCCTCGGTGGTGAAGTACAGGGCACGAGCGAGTTCGGGTGCGGCGAACAGGTGCACGCCGGCATTGGCCGCTTTTTCACGGATCTTGGCGGCCATGAAGTCGCTGCCCTTGGCCACCAAAATGGGAGCGCCATTGCCGTTGGGGTCGTATTCGAGGGCGACGGCGAAGTGCTCGGGGTTGGTGATGACGACGTCAGCGTCTTTCACCCGTTGCAGCATGCGGACATTGGCCATCTCGCGCTGACGCCGACGGATGTGGGCCTTGACCTCGGGTCGACCCTCCATGTCTTTCATTTCGTCCTTGATTTCCTGGTGCGTCATGCGCATGCGCTTCATGAAGCTGTGACGCTGCCAGGGCACGTCGATCAATGCGATCAGGCCCAGTGCCAAGGAAATGACCAGCGCCGACTGCAGCAGCAGGGTGCCAGCCAAGGCCATGGCCGGCTCCAGCGCCATGTCGCCAATGCGCAGGATGTCGTCCATGCGCAGGGCCAGACTGAGCCATAGGGCACCGCCCACGAGGACAAACTTCAGGATGGCCTTGCCCAGTTCGACGAGGGCGTGCGTGCCGAACATGCGCTTGAGGCCCTCGATGGGACTGAGCTTGGTGGCCTTCGGTGCGGCGGCGGCCGGCGAGAACATGAAGCCACCCGAGAGGCCGGCGGCCAGAACGGCCATGATCACGGTCAGACCCATGACGGGCATGACCACGAGGAAGCCGTTGACCAGTTGGTCGCCCAAGCTCGCGAGCATCAGAACGGGCGTGTCCAGGGTCTTGCGGTCGAACGTGAAGCCACTGGCGAAATGCGTGGTCAGTCGCTGCGCCATCCAGCTGCCCATGAGGGTGATCAGCAGCAGTGCGCCGATCACGACGGCCGCAGCTGGCGCCTCGGTGGAGCGGGCGATCTGACCTTCTTCGCGCGCCTTTTGCAGTCGGCGCGCGGTGGGTTCTTCGGTGCGTTCCTGGGCGCTGTTTTCAGCCACGCGGCACCCCCAGGAGTTCGCGCACGGTGGAAAAACCTTGCACCCACATCCAGTCGATGCGGCCAATGATGCTGCCCATAAAAGCGAGCAGCACGATGAAACCGACGGCGACCGAGGCCGGGAAGCCGACCGAGAAGATGTTCAGACTGGGAGCGGCGCGCGTGATCACGCCCACCCCGATGTTGACAAACAAAAGTGCCACCATGACCGGCAGCGACATCAGCACCGCGCCCAGGAACATCATGGAGCTCCAGCGAAGCAGCAGGCCCATGCTTTCGGGCGAGAAGATGCTGGTGCCTATGGGCAGGGTGTGAAAGCTCTCGACGATCATGCCCAGGAGGATCACGTGGCCCCCCATGCCGACGAAGATCAGCGAGCCCAGCACGATCAGGAATTGCGAGATCACGGGCACGTTACCCATGTTCGGATCCATCAGGTTGGCCATGGACAGGCCCATGGAGGTGGCGATGGCCTGGCCGCCCACCACCATGGCGGCGACCACCATCTGCAAGATCAGGCCGGCGATGGCACCAATGGCCAGTTGGTTGATGATTTCCTTGAGGCCCGCAGCCGACACCGGGTCGATCACCGGCCAGGTATGCATCGGGTAGACCATCCAGGCCAGCACGATGGCCAGCAGAACACGAAACCGTACGTTGAAGGCGCGCAGGGCAAAGACGGGGGCCGTAACCATCAGGGCCGAGATGCGCAGCATCGGCCAGAGGAACGTGTAGAACCTCGCGACGACGTCGGCTGCCAGCAACTCCATGGCCCAGGCCCTCGCTGCCCGATTACCCGAACAGCGCGGGAATGCGCTGAAAGATGGCGCGGGTGAATTCCACCAGGGTGCCCAGCATCCAGCTGCCAAACAGCAGGATGGCCAGACCCATCGCGATCACCTTGGGGATGAAACTGAGCGTCATCTCGTTGATCGAGGTGGCCGCCTGCACGATACCAATCACCAGACCCACGATCAGAGCCACGCCCAGAAGGGGTGCGCTGACCAGGAGCGTGGCCCACAGGGCCTGCCGTCCGATGTCTACGACCATGGCTGAATCCATTGCTTGACTCCGTTGTGCGTGTGGGGGCTAGGGCATCACGAAACTGGATGCCAGCGAACCCATGATCAGGGCCCAGCCATCGACCAGCACGAACAGCATCAGCTTGAACGGCATGGAGATCATCATCGGGGACAGCATCATCATGCCCATGGACATGAGCACGCTGGCCACGATCAGGTCGATCACCAGGAAGGGGATGTAGATCAGGAAACCGATGGTGAAGGCGCTTTTGAGTTCGGAGGTCAGAAAGGCGCGCACCAGGGTCATGAAGGGAATCTCGCCGG
>CANGSD010000013.1 GCA_947455875.1 Comamonadaceae bacterium | reverse complement strand
TGTTGACTGGGGTGATACGAGGCGCCGCAAAGGCTTGCAGCTGGCCCGCATGACAAAACACGCTGCCTCTCTCGCCCAGGGTCACGCCCGCCACCGCCCCTGGCTCGCGGGCCACCTGGCGCAGCGCCTCTTCGATGGGCACACCGGCGGCATAGTCCGCGAGCCCACGTTCAGAAAAGATGGCATGGTTGGCCAGTGGCACCAGCTCGCGCAAGGCAGCGGGGTTGCCAGCGTCGGCATCGAGCACGCGCGCAATCCCGCGCGCGCGCGCCGCTTGAAACAGGGCGCGCGATCCTTCGACCCAGCGGTAATCCGCATGCACCGCGCCTGCGCCGGACAACAGGTCCAGAGGCAGCCAGTCGACCGACGGATCCAGATTCCCGGTGTGCACGGCCAGCATGCGCTCGCCGGCATCGTCCACGATCACCGCAGACACCGGGGACTGCGATCCGGACGTCACGTGCAGGCGAGGTACCACGCCCCGACGGCGCAGAGCCCGTTCAACCTCTTGGCCTGTCTCGTCGCCGCCGATTCGCGCCCAGAGTTCGACTTCACCGCCTAGCGCCGCAGCCGCTGCAGCAGCCGTCGCCGCCATGCCACCGAACTGCGTCTGCAGGGACGTACAGGTCAGCTTCTGAGGCGTAGAGGGAATATGCGGAACACGGAACACGAGGTCCTTGACCACGATGCCCAGGCAAACGAGTCGACTCATGTGATGCGACGACCGCTCGCGCCCTCGAACAGATGGTGATCCTGCGGGTTCCAGGTCAGCCCGACCCGCTCGCCCAATCTCAGCGGCGAGGTGCCGATCACGCGCACGACTAGCTTGTGGGTCTCGGCCTTGACGGTGATCAGGGTATCGGCGCCCAGGGGCTCGATCAACACCACATCACCACGCACCCGAGCTGCCTCCGAGTCGGCGACGAGCGACAGATTCTCCGGGCGAATCCCCAGCTCGGCGACGCCCGAACCGGTACCGGCATACGCGATCGATTGCCCGTTTTGGAGGTCGATGTGGTCAGCCTGCAGCGTGACCGGCAGAAAATTCATGGGCGGCGAACCCAGAAAGCTGGCGACAAAGCGAGACACCGGCGCGGCGTACAACTCCAGGGGTGTACCGAGTTGCTCGATCTCGCCCTTATTGAGCACCACGATCCGGTCGGCCATGGTCATGGCCTCGACCTGGTCGTGGGTCACATACACCGAAGTGGTCTTCAGACGCTGATGCAGCGCCTTGATCTCTGAGCGCATGTCCACACGCAGCTTGGCATCGAGATTGGACAGCGGCTCATCGAACAGAAACACCTGCGGGTTGCGCACGATGGCGCGCCCCATGGCCACCCGCTGACGCTGCCCCCCCGAGAGCTCTCTGGGCTTGCGCTCCAGCAGTGGCTCGATCTGCAGGACCGCCGCCGCCTCGGCGATGCGCCGATCGACTTCCTTGGCGTCGTAACCGCGCATCTTCAGACCAAAGCCCATGTTCTTGCGCACCGACATATGCGGGTACAGGGCATATTCCTGGAACACCATCGCGATATCACGCTGGCTCGGGTGCAGGTCATTGACCCGGCGGTCATTGAGGTAGATATCGCCCGACTCGAAGCCTTCGAGTCCCGCGATCATCCGCAACAACGTGGATTTGCCGCAGCCCGAGGGCCCCACAAACACCAGAAACTCACCGGCCTGGATCTCGACGCTCAGATCTCGGATGACCGGCACATCGCCGTAGTTTTTCTTGACGTTGCGGATGGAGACGCCAGCCATGGGGGTATCAGTCATGCAGATGAAGTTGAGGCTTGATGCGGTCGCCCGCAGCGAACTGCGCGAACAGCGCAGACAGGCCGTCCAGGGGCACCTGCGCATCGACGAGCCGCTCAAAGCGCGGCATCGCCTGACGCAGGATCTCGATGTTCTCGGCGTACTCGCTGAGCGGGAAATAAAAGGAGCGGATGTAGTAGAAGTCTTTGCGGCGGATCGCCTTGGTCTCGCGCACCTGCCAGCTATCTGACTCGCCTAGCTGCACCACCGCGCCATGGGCGCGTACGACCTCGAGTGCGCTCTGACGACCCGCATCCTTGCCGCTGCATTCCAGCACCAGGTCATAGGCCGCATCCGGGGCCACCGTCTCCAGGGGAACAGCACCCAGTGACGCCGCGATGCCGCGGCGAAACGGGTTCGGATCGAACACCTCGATCTGCTCGAATCCGAAATGCTGAAGCACCAGCAGCCCACCCAAACCGATCGGCCCCGCCCCCAGCACCAGCACGCGACCTGCGTCCACGATCTTGCGGGCCAGGCGCACGCCATGGCCGGCCGTGCCGATGGTGTCCAGTAGCAAGGGCGCGAGATGGTCGGGAATGTCGTCCGGCACAGGCAGCAGGCATTGCTCTGGGACCGCGAGGTATTCGGCATAGCCACCCGGACGCTGCCAGCCAATCAGCTCGGTGGCGTTTCGACAGATATGCGGGTGGCCGCCCTTGCACTCGGGACACTGGCCACACCAAACCGGGATATAGGCCAGGCAACGATGACCGTGCAGCGCATGCCCCGCTTGCTGCACGACGCCCAGAATTTCGTGGCCGGGCGTCATCGGCCACCCATTGCGCCACGGCCGCAAGTCGCTGCCGCACAAGGAACACGCCACCACACGCAGCAAGACCTCCCCCGCGGCCACCACCGGCATGGGGGCCTGCACCACCGAGATCCGGCCTTCTCCTTCAAATTTCGCGATCTTCATCTGCTTACCCCTTGACCGCGCCGAATGACAGGCCAGCGACCAGCTTTCGCTGGATCACAAACGTGAGGATGATCGGCGGCATGGCGATCACCGTGGCCGCAGCCATCAGCGCCCCCCAGTTGGTGACGCCCTCGCCGATGAAATTGAACGACGCCACGATGGCCGTTTTCGAGGTGATGCCAGAGAGCGCCAGCGCAAACAGGAAGTAGTTCCAGGAAAAGATAAACGACAGGATCACAGCCACGATCAGGCCCGGCATGACCACAGGCAGCGCGATCAGCACCAGGATCTTCAGTGCGCCGCAGCCATCGATCTGCGCGCTCTCCGTCAGCTCGCGTGGCAGCCCGTCGAAGTGAGGCAACAAGGTCCACAGGGCAATGGGCACGGTGATCACCGCGTGCGTGATGATCAGCGCCACGTGTGTGCCGGACAAGCCCACGTTCGAGAACATGATGAACCAGGGCAGCAAGAACAGCGTGCCCGGCGCCATGCGCGCAAACAGCGTGAGCGTGGCCGGCCAAACCAGACGGTGCCAGGAAATGGCGTAGGCGGCGGGCACCGCCAGCAGCAGCCCGAGCAGGGTCGAGCCGCCCGCCACATAAAAGCTGTTGAGGGTGTTTTCCAGAAAGTCTGTGCGCGTGAACAACTGGGTGTAGTTGTCCAGGGTCGGCGTAAACAGCAGTTCCGGCGGGTACTTCGTGATGTCGGCCCGGTTCTTGAAACTGGCCATGATCATCCAGGCGATGGGCGCGAACAGGGCCACGCACAAGATGGCCACCTGCAGGCCCATCAGATTCTTCAACAGCGTGCCCTTCACCATGTCACCTTCTTTCGCAGCTGCGAGAACACCAGCACCGCCCCCAACACGATGGTGCTCAGTGTGATCATCAGGGCCGACGCATAGCCGATGTCGGAAAACTCAAAGGCCTTGCGATAGGCATAGATGTTCAGGGTCGACGATGCATAGCCGGGGCCGCCCTGCGTGGTGATGTAGATCACGTCAAAAAAGCGCAGCAGGTCGACACTGCGCAGAACGGCTGCGGTCAGGATCGTCGGGCCCAACATCGGCAAGGTGATATAGAAAAATTCGCGCCAGCCCGTCGCGCCATCGATGGCGGCGGCCTCATAGATCTTGGTGGGCAAGGACTGCAGCCCTCCCAGCACGATCAGCGCCACGAAAGGCGTCCACTGCCAGGTGTCAATCAACACCACGGTGAAGATCACATAGTCGGTTGAGGCCAGAAACAGGCTGGTCGGCAAATGGGCCGACTTCAGCAGGTAATTGGCGACCCCCATGCCGGGGTCAAGGATCACGATGGACATCATCCCGATGACCACCGGGGGCAACATGAAGGGCGACACCATCAGGGTGCGCACCAGGCCCCGCATGAACTGCACGCGGTGCAACAGCATGCCCAGGGCGACGCCCAGTACCAGCTGCACCACCAGCGCGGTCACATACAGGATCGCGCTCAGGCGCGCGCCATTCCAAAACTGTTCATCGGCCAGCAAGGCCTTGTAATTGCCCAGGCCAATGAACTGGTGGGGCTGCCCGATCTTGTAATCCATCAGGCTCAGCCAGAAGGCATAGCCGAAGGGAAAGACCACCATCAGGACGACGAAGGCCACCGCGGGCCACATGAGCCCTCGCAGGGATGCAGCCCGCTGTGCCTTCATCGTCTTCGGGCCTTATTGCAGCTTGGCCAGGTCGGCATCCAAGGCGCACAGGGTGTCCTTGGCGTTGCCTTGGCCCAGGAACACCTTCTGCACGGCGCCGCCTACCATTTCACGCGCCTCGACCACACGCTCGGTCGGCGGGTAGGAGATGGCGGTGCCCGTCTTGCTGATTTCCACCAGCGAGTTGGCCCAGGACTGGCGGATCGGCAGTTCGTTGGTCCAGGACTTGAAGTCGGGGCCATTGAACACCGAGGAACGCGGGGGCGCGACGCCGTTTCTCACCAGCTTGGCTTGCATCTCGGTGCTGGTCGCCCACTGCAGGAAGTACCAGGCCGCCTCTTTCTTGGTCGAGAAGTTAGAGACCGACACGCCCCAGCCGAACACGATGGGCTTGGAGACACCCGAGGCCTTGCCCTTGGGCAGCACCTTGATGCCGATGTCCTTGTCACGGCCCGCGAACTTCATGATGTTGGCGAACTCGTTCGACGACTCGTGCGTCATCGCCAGCTTGCCCTGACCCAGCATCTCGATCACCTGGGTGAAGGTGTGGTTGGCCGCACCGGGCGGGCCGTAGTCCTTGAGCAGGCTCGCATACATCTCCGCACCCTTGATGGTGTTGGGATTGCACATGCTGGGTTTGCCTGCGGCATTGGAGAAATCGCCGCCGCTGTTGTAGATGAAGCCGGACACGGCATACGAGATCGCGCCACGGATACCGCGCGCGGCCCAGACCGTCGCATCCCCGCGGGCCGGGCAGGCCTTGAGCTTGGCGGCAGTCTCGGGCAGGTCCTCCAGGAACATGGGCTCGGCCACGTTGCACTTCTGGAAGATGTCCTTGTTCCAATAAAACAGCGGCCCTTCCAGGTTGATCGGCAGTCCCACCAGCTTGCCGCCGATGGTCTCGGCGCGGCGCAGACCTTCGCCGATGTCGTTGAAGTTGAAGTCGGGCGCAGTCGCGGCAGGCGATGCGAGCAGCGGGCTGAGGTTGGCATACCAGCCGGCCTTGTCGTACATCGCGCCTTCGCGGAATTTCAGCGACATGAACACATCGACATCGCTGGACTTGGCCTGCAGCATGGTGTTCAGGCGCGTGCGAAATTGCTCCTCGTTGAACACTTCCACCCGCAGCCGAATACCGGTCTTGGCGGTGAAGTCGCCGGACATGTCCCTGATCGCCTGCGACCAGGGGTGGTTGTTCAAAAGCAGATTCAGCGTCTGGCCATCGTGCTTCTTCCAGTTGAATGCTTGCGCGACGGCCGAGCCCGCGCTGAACACCATCGCGGCCGCAGCGGCCAGGACGCCCAGGGTATGTCTCCTCATCTCGATCTCCTTGTCGTTGAAGTACCTACGCACACACAAACACAAAAAATCCCATCAGGCGGACGTATAGCCGCCATCCACCGGAATCGTCACGCCGTTGATCAAGGCCGACGCCGGCGACGCGAGAAACAGCGCCGTGCCGGCCAATTCCTCGGGCTCGGCCCAACGATTGCTTGGCAGACGCGCCAGCAGCTTGTTATTGAATTCAGGGTTTTCGCGGCCGCCCCGGCTGATTTCGGTAGCGATCCAACCGGGTGCGATGGCATTCACGCGGATGCCATCCTCGGCATAGGCCAGGGCCAGCGACCGGGTCAGGCCCACCACCGCCGTCTTGGCGGCGGCATACGCGGGCACCTGGGGCGCACCGAAGTAGCTGTACATCGAGGCGATGTTGATCAGGCAGCCTCGGGTTTGCTTCAGGTGGGGGCGAAAGGCTGCGGCCAGACGCACATTGCCGAAAAGGTGGATATCGACAATCTCGCGAAAGACCTCGGGCTGGTGTTCTTCCCAGCGTTTGAGTCGGCCGGCGCAGTGAATCAGCACGTCCAGCGTGTCGATCTTTTTCGCTAACGCAAGGACCGCTTCGTCGCTGGTAACGTCCAGGGCCTCAAAGCGGGCGCCGGCCTGGAGGACGTCCTCCGGCGGCGGCTTCAGGTCGGTGACGGTGACCTGTGCCCCGTGCTGAAGGAAGGCATGGGCGAAAGCGCTGCCAATCCCGCCGCTGCCGCCGCTGATCAAGACATGCTTGTCTCGGACCGAAAAACTGATGCCGTTCATTCGACTTCCCAAGATCGCTCGAGAACGCGAGCGATTCGAATGTAGGCACGATTTTTCGATTTCGCAACTTGATTTTCGAGTTCGAAACCTAAGGATTTCCCTAGTTCGCACCCTGCGGTCACCCGCGGGGTGGGGGCTGAAGCAGGGTTAGAACCGCAAGCGCAGGCCGGCGGAGAGCCCTTGCAAGCGGAATCCGTCCTTTTCGTAATAGCGCATGTAATCCACCACTGCGGACCACCTGTCGTTGATGCGGTAGGAGGCGCCGAAACCGTAGGAGACATCCGAGGCTGATTCCGACTCGGCCTCTCCAGTCGCAGCAAGAGTCGAAGTGACCTTCGTCCTGACGTAACCCAAACGCGCGAACAATTCAATGTCCTGGGAGACCGCTACTTTCGGCTTGACATAGAGGCCGACGACTCGGTTCACACGGGTATCGACCGGGTCACCATCGACCGTTACGGAGGCATCCCCCACGCCAAGACTCAAAAGCCCCTCCAGGGCCACGTTGGGATGGAGCTCGTAGCCAAGAATGCCCCGCAGATTCTTGGCCGTACCGTCGGTCACACCCGCATCCTTGATTTTCACGGGCGCATAGGCAAGTTCGCCGTACCAAGGAGTCGCTGGCGTCTGAGTCTGGGCGTGGGCCGAGACTCCCATCGCCAGAAGAACCAGGATCGACAACCCATTCACGTACTTTTTCATTCGCAGACTCCCTTTGTGTTGAAGCGGCGAATGCTAGGGACAGGTTCCCTGGATTCCTTTCATTGGGCTGAGTTGTAGCGGGCCCTGGCCCCTGCGGCAAAATCCAGCTTCGAAATGCGCGCGACACCATGACCGACCTCACTTTCCTCGGCACCCCACTCCCCCTGATTCAAGCGCCCATGGCCGGCTCGCAGGACGCCGGCCTGGCGATCGCCGTCGGTCAGGCTGGCGCCCTGGGCTCCTTGCCTGCGGCCATGCTGGACGCGGCGTCGCTCGAACGCGAACTGCGGCTACTGCAGGCCGCCGGCTGCCCCTACAACGTCAACTTCTTCGTTCACACCCCGCCCGCACCCGACGCAGCGCGCGAGGCCCGCTGGATGCAGACGCTGGTCCCCTACTACCGCGAGTTCGGTCTGGATCCTGCGAAAGCCACGTCCGGCGCCAGCCGCCAGCCTTTCAGCCACGCGGCCGCCGAGGTTCTGGAGGCGTTTCGCCCCGCCGTCGTGAGCTTTCATTTCGGTCTGCCTGCCCCCGACCTGCTGGCGCGTGTCAAGCGCATGGGTTCGCGCGTGCTGTCGTCGGCCACCACGGTGCGCGAGGCCCGGTGGCTGCAGGCCCAGGGCGCCGACGCAGTAATCGCGCAGGGCCTGGAAGCCGGCGGCCATCGCGGTCACTTTCTGGACAAGGACGTGACGCTGCAGGCCGGCACGGCCACCTTGCTGCCGCAAATCGTCGCGGCGCTGGACATCCCAGTGATTGCCGCCGGCGGCATCGCCGATGCCCAGGGCGTGCGTGACGCGATGGCCCTGGGTGCCAGCGCCGTGCAGGTGGGAACGTCTTTCCTCTTGTGCGAGGAGGCCCGCACGAGCCCCGTGCATCGCGCAGCCCTGAAAGACCTGCAAGCACCGACCGCGCTGACCAACCTGTTCTCCGGCGGCCTGGCACGCGGCATCGTCAACCGCGTCATGCGCGAGCAGGGCCCCGTGAGCCAGGCGGCACCGCCCTTTCCACTGGCCACCGGCGGGATCGGCCCCCTGCGCTCGCATGCCGAGGCCGCAGGCGTGGGCGACTTCAGCCCGCTGTGGTCTGGCACGAACCGCAACGGATGCCGCGCGGCGCCGGCCGCCGAGGTGGTGCGCGCGCTGGCGCGCGGCTTCGACTCAGTCTAAGACTGGAGATGCCGCAAAGCATCACCAGCTCGCGCGGCTCGGTGGGGCTCACAGGTGAGCGAATACACTGTTTATTTGCTAGCGACTTCTGTCGTTGCCCCAGCCATCTCCTGCAAACGTCCATCATGCGTATCGACCACCTGATTGACGGCAAGTCCGTCCCTGGCCGCGAGTACTTCGAGACCGTCAACCCCGCCACTCAAGAGGTGCTGGCCGAAGTCGCCACCGGCGGCGAAGACCAGGTGCAGGCCGCCGTCGCCGCGGCCAAGACCGCCTTCCCGGCCTGGGCCGGCCTGCCCGCGACCGAGCGCGCCAAGATTGTGCGCAAGCTGGGCGACCTGATCGCCCGCCATGTGCCCGAGATCGCGCAGACCGAGACCAATGACACCGGCCAGGTGATCGCCCAGACCGGCAAGCAGCTGGTGCCGCGCGCCGCCGACAACTTCTACTACTTCGCCGAGATGTGCACCCGGGTGGACGGCCACACCTATCCCACGCCCACGCACCTGAACTACACGCTGTTCCACCCGGTGGGCGTGTGCGCGTTGATCTCGCCGTGGAATGTGCCCTTCATGACTGCCACCTGGAAGGTCGCGCCCTGCCTGGCCTTTGGCAACACCGCGGTACTGAAAATGAGCGAGCTCTCGCCCCTGACCGCTGCGCGCCTGGGCGAGCTGGCCCTGGAGGCGGGCGTGCCCGCGGGTGTCTTGAACATCGTCCACGGCTACGGCAAGGAAGCGGGCGAGCCGCTGGTGCGCCATCCCGACGTGCGCGCCATCTCCTTTACCGGCTCCACCGCCACCGGCAACCGCATCGTCAAGGAAGCAGGCCTCAAGAAATTCAGCATGGAGCTCGGTGGCAAGAGCCCCTTCGTGATCTTTGAAGATGCCGCCCTGGACCGCGCGCTGGACGCCGCCGTGTTCATGATCTTCTCCAACAACGGCGAGCGTTGCACCGCCGGCAGCCGCATCCTGGTGCAAAAGTCCATCTATGCCAGCTTCGTCGAGAAGTTCGTCGCCCGCGCCAAGAAGATCACCGTCGGCGACCCGCTCGATGAAAAAACCATCGTCGGCCCCATGATCTCGCAGGCTCATCTGGCCAAGGTTCGCAGCTACATCGAGCTCGGCCCCAAGGAGGGCGCCACGCTCCTGTGCGGCGGCCTGGGCGCGCCCGACCTGCCGGATCGCGTGAAGAAGGGCAACTACGTGCTGCCCACGGTGTTTGCCGATGTCGACAACCGCATGAAGATCGCCCAGGACGAAATCTTCGGCCCGGTCGCCTGCCTGATTCCCTTCCAAGACGAGGCCGACGCGATTCGCATCGCCAACGACATCGCCTATGGCCTCTCCAGTTATGTCTGGACCGAGAACATCGGCAAAGCCCATCGCGTCGCCGCATCCGTCGAAGCCGGCATGTGCTTTGTCAACAGCCAAAACGTGCGTGACCTGCGCCAGCCCTTTGGCGGCACCAAGGCCTCGGGCACCGGCCGCGAGGGCGGCACCTGGAGCTACGAGGTCTTCCTAGAACCCAAGAACGTCGCCGTCTCGCTGGGCGGCCACCACATCCCGCACTGGGGCGTCTGAACAGGAGCCACACCATGGGCAAGCTCGCACTGGCCGCCAAGATCACCCATGTGCCCTCGATGTACCTGAGCGAGCTCGATGGCCCGCGCAAGGGCACGCGCCAGGACGCCATCGACGGCCACCACGAGATCGACCGGCGCTGCCGCGCGCTGGGCGTGGACACCATCGTGGTGTTTGACACGCACTGGCTGGTCAACGCCAACTACCACATCAACTGCGCCCCCCACTTCAAGGGCCTGTACACCAGCAACGAGTTGCCGCATTTCATCAGCAATATGGGCTTCGAGTTTGCGGGCAACCCGACGCTGGGCCAGCTGCTTGCGAAAACCTGCAACGAATGGGGCGTCGAGACGCTGGCGCATGACGCCACCACGCTCAATCCGGAATACGGCACGCTGGTGCCGATGCGCTACATGAACCAGGACCAGCATTACCGGGTGGTGTCGGTCTCGGCCCTGTGCATGGCGCATTACCTCAATGACAGCGCCCGTCTGGGCTGGGCGATCCGCCGCGCCATCGAAGACCACTACGACGGCACCGTGGCGATCTTCGCCAGCGGCTCGCTGTCGCACCGCTTCGCGCAAAACGGCTTGGCGCCCGAGTACGGATTCAAGATCTGGAGCCCCTTCTTGGAGGCGCTCGATCGCGACGTCGTGCGCATGTGGCAAGCCGGCGAATGGACAAACTTTTGCGGCATGCTGCCCGAGTACGCCGCCAAGGGCCATGGCGAGGGCTTCATGCACGACACCGCCATGCTGCTAGGCGCACTGGGCTGGTCAGACTACGACGGCAAGGCCGAAGTCGTCACCCCCTACTTCGGCGCGTCGGGCACTGGCCAGATCAACGCGATCTTCCCGGTCACGCCACAAGATGGCGCAGCGATCCCCAAGGCCCAAGCCTCCGCCGCCGAGGGCTACACCGCGATCGCAAGCCGCCTGTGAGGCCCCACCCATGCCGCACCTCGTCATCCTCTACACCCCCAACCTCGACCCCGCTGCCGACATGACCGCCCTGTGTCGTACGCTGGCCGACACCCTGCTGCAAGTGCAGGACGAAGCGGGCACACAGGTCTTCCCCACCGGCGGCACCCGCGTGCTGGCCTATCCCGCCGCGCATTACGCCGTAGCCGACGGCCAAGGCGACTACGGATTCATCTACATGAACCTGCGCATGGGAGTCGGCCGCAGCGACGCCATCCAGCAGCGCGCGGGCGACGCCATCCTGGCTGCTGCACGCACGCACCTGGCGCCACTGTTCGCGAAAGCCCCGCTGGGCCTGACCGTGCAGATCGACGAAAGC